>JAYTJL010000038.1:0-28907 GCA_043731125.1 Candidatus Saccharimonadota bacterium | reverse complement strand
CAGACTGGCAATACGGTGAGTGGGTCTGACAAAGCAGATGGCAGTCCTTATCTACAACTTCTCGCCCTAAACGGCATTCAAGACGTGGGGATAGGGGTGAGCGATGAATATATATCCAATGCCCATGCTAAAAACCCTATTGATTGGTATGTATACAGTTCAGCGGTAGAGAAAGAATACCCCAATCATCCGGAATTTGAATTTTGTAAGGCAAACGGCATTAAAATGACTAAACGCGATAGTCTACTGAATGAGATTTTGTCGCAAAATAATCTAAAGCTTTTTGCAATTGCTGGTACACACGGAAAAACAACGACTACAGCAATGGCTATTTGGGTATTCAAGCAACTGAATATTCCGATCAGTTATTCGGTGGGAGTAAAGTTGAGTTTTGGTGATATTGGCCATTTTGAGCCCAGTAGTGAGTATTTCATTTACGAATGCGATGAATTTGATCGAAATTTCCTAGCATTTCACCCTTATGTTTCTGTGCTTTCTGGAATTAGCTGGGATCACCACGAGATTTTTCCAACCCAAGATGACTATAATTCCGCCTTTTTGCAATTCCTAAGTCAGAGTCAGTGGAAAGTGATGCTAGACGACGACGCGGCTAGACTCAACGTTAAAGCGGATGACACTTACCTAGTATTGGGTAGTGATGACCCGGGCCAAAAAATACAACTGGTAGGCAAGTACAATCGACTAGACGCCTGGCTTGTAGCAAACGCTGTTCACAAGCTCACCAAAGAGCCCATGGAAAAGATACTTGCTTGCCTGAGTATTTTTCCCGGCGTTTCAAGACGTTTTGAAAAAATAGTGGAAAATCTTTATTCCGACTACGCACACACACCAGAGAAAATCGCTGGCGCGCTGGATGTTGCTAAAGAATCGCTTCAGCCTAACCAAAAATTAGTGGTTGTTTACGAACCTCTTACCGACCGCCGGATGCACCACACTAAAGACCTTCACAAATACCTTTTTGACAACGTCAACCAGCTGTATTGGGTGCCAAGTTTTCTAGCCAGAGAAGACCCAGCTCAGGAAGTCTTAACGCCGTTAGTACTCATAGGATCGCTCAGTGACACCTCCAAGGCCAAAGCCCATCCAAGAGAACTCAACGATGACCTTAAATCCACCATTAACAGACACCTATCTACGGGCGACTTAGTATTGTGCCTCAGCGGTGGCGGTGCAGGTAGTCTAGACGACTGGCTCAGAAAGGAATTCAAGTAAATGAAGCTTGTTCAGCTAAATGTATGGTGGGGCGGCAAGCTAACAAAAGACATTCTTAACTTCTTGAAAGATGAGGATGCAGATATCCTATGCTTGCAAGAAGCAGTCAGCCTCAACAAACCAGACCCAGCGCTTTTTCTGCATATTGAGGCAATCCAACGAGACTTAGACTACCAATCTGCAGTATTCGGAGGCGCATTTAGTTTTAAATTCATGGAGGGTAAAGCTAGGTTTGGTAATGCCGTACTGAGCAAAGAACCAATTAAACGCTCGGAGGTAATCTATACCAACCTTGAACATAAAGATAATTTTGACTTTAATACACACGATTATAATGTCAGGAATCTTGTTCACGCAGAAGTAATTCACTCTTCTAAGCCAGTTCATGTCCTTACTCATCATGGGCACCATATTCCTGATCATAAGAACGGTAATGCTGATACATATCGTCAAATGCAACAGATCAAAGAATACATTGATACACTATCAGGACCAGTCATTTTAACGGGTGATTTCAACTTATCGCCCAAGAGCGAGTCTCTTGAATTACTGAACAATTCTCTTACCAACTTATGCGCAACCAACAACCTTACAACAACAAGGACCAACCTAACAGACAAGGTCGAAGTGTGCGACTATATCTTTGTTAACAACCAGGTCAAAGTAAATAAATTTTATGCATCAGATAAGGTAGTTTCCGATCATCAAGCCCTCATTCTAGACTGTGATCTCTAGAGGGCCATAACAGCAGCAGCGCCGAGGCCAGTGGCGGCTAGTACCGCAAAAACAATAGGTAGAACTGGTTTTTTTGGTTTTGATGGTGCTTGGTGAATTGGATTGGTCACAGCAGATTTGGTAGGTCCATGCGAAGCAGATGCCGGGTGTGGTTTTTTTGGTTTTCCTCCGCCAAACAAACCTCTTTTTTTCTTCGCGGGTTGTACCATGGCTGGTGGTGCTGCCGTTATATTGCTTGTTACTTGCTTTAGGACTCCGTCCAGCGATTGTTCGGCAGCTGATGTTTCGTGTATAGCACCTGAATGAGGAGCGGCTGTACCAGCAATAGGGTTGGCGGGCTCGTTGGCGGGGGAGAGGTCTGAGAAAACCGCCCCAGTTCTTTCCAGGTTTGCCATAGCAGGATCAACAGGTTGAGAGAGAACATCGTGAATAGGACTCACTGACGGTTGCGGTTGTGGAGAAGGCGATACGGGCGAATTATTGTTAGGTTGCACTTTTTATTTACCACCTTGTTAACTTATAATTTGTAACTGATAACTTTCACTACATGCTAATTCCTAGTTATTGGTTATGGGTTACTAGCTTATAGTTAGTTGCTTCTAGGTGTTATATTAACACGAGATGACCAGCGAAAAAAACCAAACCAAAAAGTTCACAGCTATGTTGTCAGCCGCCCAAGAACACCTAGCAACTAATGATCCAGTCATAAAACCAGTAATAGTCAAATACGGCGACTGCAGAATAACTCCGCATACAGACTACTACGCAGAACTGCTAGATAGCATCATTTCTCAGCAGCTCAGCGTCAAAGCCGCTGCCACAATTCACGGCAGGGTACTAGACCTCTTCGGTGGAAGCGTACCAACGCCAGAACAATTAATCCCAATTGATGACCAAACCATCCGTGACTGTGGCGTTAGTTATGCCAAAATTTCATATATCAAAGATTTGGCGGCACATGTACTAGACAGCCGACTAGACTTGGAGCACATAGCAACACTACCTAATGAAGCCGTTATAGCCCAGCTGACCTCTGTAAAAGGGATAGGGGAGTGGAGTGCGCATATGTTTATGATATTTTCGCTCGGACGGTTGGACATATTGCCAGTGGGTGACCTCGGCATCCGCAAAGGAGCTATGCAATTGTATGGCCTTGATAAAATGCCAAAATCGGCAGATTTAAAATTGTTGTCTAAAAAGCATCATTGGGCTCCATATGAGTCAGTGGCGGCTTGGTACCTGTGGCGGTCCTTGGACAATACTTGACTAGTCAAGTATCCTAGTAAGTAGGGCACAGGGGAGTGTTCATACAACCTTAATCCACTATCTACTAACTACTAACGATTGTCGCCGCTACCTTGTAATTTACCACGCTGCTGCCTGCTGGCCAGTTTGTCTATATTGCCCTTGGCAACACTTTCGAGTGGGACGTCTAGCAACTGAGCCAACATTGCCACATACCAAAGTACATCCCCAAGTTCGTCGGCTATGGCCGTTTTGTCTAGTTTGCTTGTGTCGCTGTCATTGTCTCGTACCCATTTTTTAACTTTACCGGCTACTTCTCCGGCCTCATTTGTAAGTCCAAGTGCGACATAGGGAATATTGCCACTAGAAGGCAACAATGTCTCCAGTGCCTGCTTCTGATAATCATCAAAAGTCATACATAGACCTCGCGTTGTGAATAAATTGTAAATGAAACCTGTTAAATAAATGGTACCTGAAAAATGTTAAATGAAAAATATTTCGGCTAGATTCCTCCATATCCTCCTCCATACCCGAAATAACTTTGGGCGGGTTTGTGATAGTCGCTTATTTTCAGAGGCGATCTGTCTTTACCTAGTCCACTGACCGGCATGACAAAAAATTCACTGCTGTTTTTGCTGACCAATAAATACTCGCTCGTATACCAACCATAGGTCTGGTAATCGCTAAGACGAGCGATTGTTTTACCATTATCGCCTTCACCGTCTCCTACTATTAAAGTATTCTTACCGTCACGTGACTCACTCCAGAAGTTTTTGTTGCCGTCTGGAGAAAGCAGATAGGTGTTGTACACCCCTCCCTCTGGGAAATCCTTTTCTGTGGAATCTTCCAGTGCTCCATTGCTATATTCAAGGTAATTAGCGGTCGAATCTCCACTGTTGTAGTAGTAAAAATATAATTCGTTCGGCTTGCTTGGGCTGACTGTAATATACCCGCCTGTTTGTGCGTCGATTGTCTTTAGAGTCCTCTTTCCACTACCGTCAGATCTAATACTGTATATCCCATTACTCTTGCCACCTAGTTTTGACTCATTTCCGTACGGGTAGTCATACCATATTTTGGTATAGACAATAGACCCGTCAGCTAAGGCGTAGATATCGCCAATGTTTTCTTGGATGTAACTTCCGGCATTCCCAGATGCATCTGTCTGGTCTAGCGCCGTAATTGTCTTGCTCTCGGCATCAAAACTTTTTATTACGTGTTTTTTGCTTTGCCATTCACTATAAGCATTTCGCGATACTTTATATATAAATGAGTCCCCGTCCCATCCAGCAAGCGTAAAGCCGGCGTTACCTTCGTCCATTACGGTTACTTTGTCGTTGCTTGTATCCACTAAGTACAGCTTAGCCAAGTCACTGTCGTGCTTGGAGAGTAGCGCCAAGTATTTCCAGCTCCGGTTTGCCAGCAGTACTGTACCAATATCGTCTTCTTTTCCGGTGCCTGCAAATATAGTCTCGCGACTACTTCCGTCCAAATTGGTTTTTACCAGGTCAATTTTGCCAGAAAGTTTTGAGAGAAAATATATCTTGCCCGATGGGGTAATCGTAAACTCGTTCTGTATAACTTTGTCGTCGCTAGCTTTAACTACGACTTCTTGGTCATTATAACCATCAAGGCTAAGTGTAACTTTCTTAGATGACTGACCAGCTGGTACAACAATTGTCACCATTCCCTTGCTATCTGTCTTACCAAGGCTACCACCGCTAACTACTTCAACTTCAGGTACAGGGGTACCGTCAACGCTATTTACAACATGCAGTTGAGTTTGACGGCCAGTAGATTCAGTCTTAACGGTAGCCTGGTGAGTACCAGAAAATCCAACCGTATAGTTGGTGGTAGCGTCCTTATAATAGTCTTTGGTTACTTTTATAGTCTTGTTACCAAGTGAAACGCTCTTCACCAGTGCCTCTCCCTGCCCGTTGGTTTCGGCCACTTTAGTGCCTATGCTAACGTACGCACTACTGACTACGCCACCAGTTTTACTGTCTCTGACACTCACTGTTACGTCTTTTTTGATAATAGTACCGGCTACCGCGTAGCGGGTGAACGGCACAGCCATCAGCACGGCAAATACAAAAATTCCCGTTAGCGGTATTGATAGCTTTTTATTACCAACAAACCAAGTTTTAAACTTTTTAGCGGGCGACGTACCGTTGACTTTTATTTTCTTAGCCTTGGGCTCTTCTGTCGGTTCTGGAGAAGTCTTTTCTTCGAGCGCGTCTTCTGGAATTTCTTGTAGGTTTTTATCAGTTGCCATTAGTACCTAAACTATAGGGGTTGCGGTGGCATTTGCCAAGCACCCGGACGTACTATTTGTAGCCTGCCGTCAGCAAACTTCAATACAGTAGACGGTTCACCGCTAAGTTCTCCAGCGTCAATATAAAAATCCAAATAATCTCCAAACACCTCTTGGGCTTGTTGGGGAGTACGCGCAATTGGTTGGTCCTGAATATTTGCACTGGTGCTTACAAGTGGTCCAGTTATTGCAATCAAACCGCGCAAATCTTCACTGTCTGGGACCCTGACCGCTAGCGACTCCAAGCCTCGATGCAAATACTCAGGCGAATTCTCAGCTGGAGCTATCAGCGTCAACGGCGCCGGCCAATACGTAGCAACTGGCTCAAGATCTTTCGGGTCGATCATTAGTTGTGTTGCTTGATCTACACTAGATAATAGAACAATACACGGCTTACCATCGTCGC
Organism: Candidatus Saccharimonadota bacterium; assembly: GCA_043731125.1. Lineage (GTDB taxonomy): Bacteria > Patescibacteriota > Saccharimonadia > Saccharimonadales > UBA10212 > JAYTJL01. The sequence goes on along the minus strand of JAYTJL010000038.1, from coordinate 22,974 downwards.
GCTGTTTCAAATGATATATCTTCTCCACGGCCACCTTGTCCAATGCACGTGCCGATAACCCATACACCGTGTCACTGGGCATAAAACCAACTCCACCGCCATTCAGCAGTTCAACCACCTTTTCATCAAAACTTTCCGTAAAATAACTCATCTCTAAAATACTTGACTTGTTAAGTATCTATTAGATCCTTTAGCCAATTGTTGATTGCGGATTTAGCATCGTCGTATTTTTTATCGCCAACTCCTTCTCTCCAAAGGCCATGATCGGCGTTTTCAATCTTCACTAGCTTCTTATTGGAAGATGGAATCTTTTCATATAACAATTCCTGATGTTCGTATGGTGTAGAGGTGTCATGGTCTCCAGCCATTAACAACACCGGCATAGTAAGCTTTTTTGCATCAACTAGTAGATCATACTTTTTAAGATCTTCAGAAACGCCCCAGCCAACCTTTTTTATAACGCCTGGCTTTGACCGACTCTCACTCTCAAAATACCCCTTCTCTTTCCATGCCTCCATGAAACCAGGATCCTGTTTTTTCTTGAATTTATCATAGACTTCAAAATTAACCACTGCGGCTAGTGGCGCAACGCAAAGAATTTCCTCCGCATGATGCTGAGCGTACCATGCAGTCGATGTACCTCCCATGCTGTGACCGCAAAGCGCGAAGGGCTGATGAAACCATTCTTTGGTTCGCGCCCAGTTAATTACGTCTTCCAGGTCTTCAATGTAGCTAGTGTATGTAACATCCATAATATCGCCTTCACTTTCACCTATGGAATGTGTCGCATCAAAACGAACAACTCGGAATTTATTTTCCAAAAAAACATCAGCAAAAGCTTGAATATGCTCTTGCTCTTTAAAACCACCCTGCCCGTGAGCGATGAATGCTAAATTAGTAGGATTATCTGGCTTATCTACTTGAATAACCAGCTTGAGCCCATGCCTATTCTTAGTAGAATACTTATCACTCATCCAAAAACCAAAACTCTCATTTTATTCGATGGTTGTTATGTTGAGGTCTTTTAGTTGCTGATCGTCTACAGTGCTGGGCGAGTTCATCATTACATCTACACCTGCACCGTTTTTAGGAAATGCTACGACTTCACGGATGTTACTTTCCCCTACCAGCACCATGAATATACGGTCTATGCCAAAGGCACAGCCGGCGTGAGGCGGGGCGCCGTATTTGAAGGCATTTAACATGCCTCCGAATTTAGCGTCTACGTATTCCCTGTCGTGGCCAAGCGTCTCAAAGACTTTATAAAGCACTTCTGGGTTGTGGTTGCGCACTCCGCCACTGCATATTTCGTAGCCATTCATTACCATGTCGTATTGGTCGGCTAAAATGCTGAGTTTGTCCTCGCTCGCTAGGCTCTCCAGCCCGCCTTTTGGCATAGAAAATGGATTGTGACCAAAGTCTAATTTATTTGCCTTGTCGTCCCACTCGTAAAATGGAAAGTCCACTATCCAGGCTAGCGCTACAACATTTGGGTCTTTCAATTTGAAGTGGTCGGCAAACTCACTACGCAGCCTACCAAGAACTTTATTTACTTTGCCTCTCTCGTCAGCACCAAAAAATACTCCGTCGCCGTCGCTTGCCCCGGTTTTGGATTTGATAGCCTCAAGTTCTTCGGCACTCAAGAATTTAGCTATTGGCGATTTGGCTTCGCCGCCTTCGTATGTAATGTAGGCCAGCCCGCCTGCTCCTTCTGCTTTAGCAATTTCCGTGAAATTATCGATTTGCGACCGACTGAGACTGGCCGCATCCTTAACGCAGATGGCTTTCACACAGCCGTCGCCGTCTATGGCATTTTTAAAAACACTAAACTCGGTATTATTGAGTTCATCAGATAGTTCCACCAACTCCATACCAAACCTCAAGTCTGGTTTGTCGCTACCGTATTTTTCCATTGCCTCGGCATATGGAATGCGTGGAATTTCTTCGCTGATTAGTTTCATACCACCAAAGTCTTTAACCAGTCCAACAATCAGCGGTTCCATAGTGCTACGTACTTCTTCGCCGTCTTCCACAAAACTCATTTCCAGGTCTAGTTGGTAAAAGTCACCGTACAATCTGTCGGCTCTTGGGTCTTCATCACGGAAGCAAGTAGCGATTTGGTAATAGCGCGGCAAGCCGCCAACCATTAGAAGTTGTTTAAACTGCTGAGGCGCTTGCGGCAAGGCATAAAACTTTCCGGGATGTACGCGCGACGGCACCAAAAAGTCACGGGCACCTTCTGGGCTGGAGTTGGCTAAAATGGGGGTTGTAACTTCAGTAAATTCTTTAGATTCCATATAATCACGAATGAATTTGTAATAACGCGCGCGTTTTTTTAGGTTTTCCTGCATCTTTGGCCGGCGCAAATCCAAAAACCTATATTTAAGCCGCTGGTCTTCGCCTACATTTTGGTCTGCATTGATTTGAATGGGCAAAGCTTCTGATTTATTCAAAACCACCAGTTTTGCAACGTTAATTTCAATACCACCAGTTGCAATGTTGGGGTTTTTTAGCCCTTCTTCTCTATCAGCAACAGTACCTTCAGCACTAATAACAAATTCGTCACGTACATCTTCGGCACTTTTAAAACTTTCAACACTCTCTGGTTTTACCACCAACTGAACAAGCCCGGTATGGTCACGCAAGTCTATAAATATAAGTCCACCGTGGTCGCGGCGCGAATGCACCCAGCCTTTTACCAACACCTGTTCACCAACAAGTTTGACAGTGCCTGCAGCAAAAGACCGATTCATCAATAAATCTCACTTTCAGACAGCTTGCTTGGGGTTACATCCAGGGCGGCTGTTTTGAAAATTGATGATTGAACATTCATTGAAAATTGAAAATTGAAAATTGAAAATTCTCCCATGCCTATGAGAGTCATTCTACCACTGTTTCGTCTGCGTGTTTAGTGCTTGTGGCTCTATTGTGCTTAGCATCATGGCTGGCTTCCTGGGCTGCCACCGCACGCAAGTCATCATACTGGTCAAATTCGTCCAAAATTTTTGTACCAACTATCTGCTCTATAACGTCCTCTATACTAATAATTCCAACAACTTCCTCGAAGCTATTAACAACCACTAGCAGGTGATGATGGGTCTTCACAAATGCATCCAAGGTTTGCCGTAGACTACTCTTCTCATTTATAAATGCTGCATCCCTTTCCATAACATCGGACACCAGCTCTGCCTTAGAACTTTTTATTAGATCGCGGATATAAAGAGTGCCAACAACATCTTTAGATATAAACCTCCCACCACTAACAATTACAGGAAACCGCGAAAAACCACTGGCGTATAACTCGTCCATCAAATGTGGGCTAATTGGCTCGCTACTGTCTATAGTTTTTACTTTCCGGGCCGGTGTCATAACTTGCGAGACTTTCATGTCACCAAACATCAGCCCGCCATAAGCCACCCTCAGGTCTGTCTCTGAAATTTGATTTTCAGGTAAATCCTTCTGCGCGACTATCAAATTGGCTAAGTCTTGTTTTTCATAAATACCAGCGTGCAAGCTAACTGGCCATAATTTATTTGTTAACCACACGGACCTACCAAGCACAACTTCGGTGTATGAAAATAGTTTGGTTAATGGCACGGATAGAAGAGCGCAGTAACGCCAATTCCACCCACCAGCCTTTTTTGGATGCCATATAAATAGTACCCCGGTCACAACCAGCACCAGTATTGCCGCCAGCCACCAATATTTGCTGTAGGATCGTCCGAATAGTGCAGTTGCTGACAATACCCCGCCCAGCCATACCATCCATTTAACACTAGCTGAGTAGCTAAATAATTTTTCGCACTTTATTAATTCATCACTGCTTCCCCGCTGACATTTGTGTACTGCCGCGCGGCTAGTCTTTCCAATCACCAAACATGTTGCCAAAAACCAAACCAACAAGAAGGTTGTGAATATATACATTACCTATATATTACGCCAGCCGAGTGAAGAATATCTACAAATAATCTTTATGTTTTAAATTGGTACGTTAAGCCTCTGTGACAAAAATCACAAAAAGTCCTTTACAAACTTGTAGAAAGGAGTAAAATATTGGATTGTACAAATAAGATTAAGGTGCTTGCCAGATACATATCTCCCAGCTCCTTTCCAATACAGGAAGGTTATTTCTCGTGAGCAAACCAGAGACCATACGCTTAAATGAGCAACATACACTAGAAGATCGAACTAACGCAGCTATTAGATATTTTAGTGACACGAAAAAAAGCTATGTGCCATTTGTTGTTACAGCCGATACAAAGCAATTTATGATTGGCTGCATCGACCCACGATGTGAATGCCGCAAAAGTAAGCGCAATAAGTTGCAAACACCAGGTGGTGCTTATGGTATCGGCAATGATAGACAACTTGCACACATGGCTTTAACGGGAAGCTTTATTAATATCCAAACAGCGCTTTTTGATGATGCTTCCCAGAGAAACACCAGCACGCTAGACGTACACCCAGACTGTAAGTTTTGGAAATTCCGACAGGCCATCAATGAAGAAATCGGCGCGCCTTCTCTGGCCACAGAAAATACCGTTGATGATTGGAGAAGAGAAATCTACTATAAAGACCGTGTAAGCGACAAGATCATTTCCGAGCTTGTAGAAGCTGGCGGAGAGGTTGGGCGCATTATGACTCCAGGCGAGCAGCCAGAAGAGCGCGACTTAATCGACTTCATCAAACGATTGTACCCAAAACATAAAAATTACAATGAGATGGAGGGAGAAAATATTGCTTCTGCTTATGTTGTTAGTCACCTAACAAACGTTGGGCAAGACAGAGTAAACAAAGACCCTTTCACTCAGGCATACTTCGATAGTCTAGGCGCGATAGTCCACGATATTAAAAACCCCGGAAATGACTTCCGTAAAAAAATGTTACCCAGGCTTGTTGGGGCAGCTATGCTGCGCTCCGCTGCCACTCAAACAGTTATCACCAACGGAGATGAGGGTTTAGTACGGCTAGAAACGCGTCGCAAGAAAAAAGAGATTTCTGTAGACATTATAGGTAAGGCAGCCTAAATCATGAGCTATCCACCTATTGATATGCATGCAAAGAAGAGCCAGGCACTTGTGGTGCACTGCTCAGACCCAAGATTTCAAGATGCCTACAGAAAAGTTACAGATAAATTAGGTCACTATTACGACCTGCTGGTATTTCCTGGTGCCTCAAAAGCAATCGCCGACCATGGGCTAGTGCTAGATAATATATATCTACTCCACAGCCTTCATAATTTTGAAGTAGTGCACATAATGGATCATGTGCATTGTGGTGCATTTGGTGAGGTTAATGATGAAGTTGCAGATCACACCGAATACCTGAATAAGGCCGAAGAAGCTATAGGTGGGTTGCTACCAACCGTTACGGTTACTCGTCATCTATTCGGGGAAAACGGCGAGATTGATATCGGTTAGGGGTCCGATTTTTAACGGATGGTAAATTGACGCTGTGATAAACTAGTTGCTAGTTAACTAATCGGAGAAATTATGGACAAAAGGTTTTTGGGTATCATGGGTGGCCTTATCATCGCTTTCGGCGCATTTTTTGTGATTTCACAAAACTCAAACGACAACAAAACCGCTGACACTAAGTCTGGCACGCCCCCTACTAACCATGTTGTTGGTAATGCCGCTAGCGGTGTAACTCTTTTGGAATATGTTGATTACCAGTGCCCAGTTTGCGGGCTGTATTATCAACCAGTAAAAGATGCAGTTGACGGTTTTAAAGATGTTGCCCAATACCAACTCCGCCACTTACCTCTAGTCGGACCACATCCTAATGCCTTCGCAGCTGCACGTGCAGCCGAAGCCGCACATTTGCAAGGTAAATTTTGGGAAATGAACAACAAACTTTTTGAAAATCAATCTAGTTGGTCGAATTCTACCAAGCCACTGGAATTCTTCAAGTCATATGCTAAGGAATTTGGGTTGGATGTTGCAAAATTTGAGACTGACTATGCTTCGGCAAAAGTTAATGACATCATAAATGCAGATATCACGGCATTTGGAAAGACTGGTCAGCAACAAGCTACTCCTACCTTTTTCCTAAACGGTAGAGTCATCAACAACAAAGACCTTGCTGGTGCTAATGGCTTTCCAACTGCTGAAAAAATAACAGCCATTGTTCTGGCCGAAGTTGCCAAACAAAACAAAAAATAATACACGGTCAACTACAGACAGTTGTATTCAGGGGCGGTTACATATACCATAAGCAGATAAGTAAATATACTGACTGCTCACGTGGTAAACAAAAGTCCCAAGAATAAACAAATTTTCGAAAGCATAGTCGAAGCGCCAGCCATTGCGCTTGATGACGCTATTGAGATAACCAAGAATGCAGCAAAGTCCATGCCTTCGGCCCACAACCTAGAGGAAGGTACAAAAAAGACCTACAAAAAAACAAAGGACTACTGGCATAACCTCGGCCCAGGCCTAACAACTGGCGCATCAGACGACGACCCTTCAGGAATTGCCACCTATTCTCAAGCCGGCGCCCAGTATGGTTTTCAATTGCTTTGGCTGTCAACCGTCACCTTCCCTCTTATGGCAATCGTTCAGGAAATGTGTGCGCGCATTGGACTGGTGACCGGCCGTGGTCTGGCTGGTAACATCCGTGTTCATTTTTCCAAAAGAATTTTGTATACCGCAACGCTGCTACTTTTTGCTGCAAACGCATTTAACATTGGCGCCGACTTAGGTGCAATGGCCAAAGCGGTACAACTTCTATACCCGGAATTGAATTTCACTATATTGGTTATCGGCTTTGCTGTGTTTAGTCTTGGGCTGCAGATATTCACTCCATATGCCAGATATGCCCGGTATCTCAAATGGCTGGCCCTGGTTTTATTGGCATACATAGCCTCAGCACTACTAGTTAAAAACCTCGACTGGGCAAGCGCCCTACACCACACGTTCGTGCCATCCATAACATGGAGTAAAGAACAAATAATTCTGATCTGCGCTATTTTAGGTACCACAATTTCTCCCTACCTTTTCTTTTGGCAAACCTCACAAGAAGTTGAAGAGCAAATACAGCAAGGCAAGACCAACATCCCCAGCCGCCGTGGTAGCAATAAAGCAGAGGTCACTAATATGCGTATGGATGTTTGGAGTGGTATGTTCCTTTCCAACCTTGTCATGTTTTTTATTATTCTAGCTTGCGGCGCAGTACTATTCCCCAGCGGCATCACAGAAATTAAGACTGCAGCAGATGCTGCGAATGCCCTAAGGCCAATTGCTGGGGACGCAGCGTACTGGCTATTCGCAATAGGCATAATCGGTACGGGACTGCTAGCTATACCGGTGTTGGCAGGATCCGCAACATATGCGGTCAGCGAAAGTATGCGCTGGAGCGGTGGACTTAACAAAAAACTAAAAAGTGCACATGCATTCTACGGAGTTCTTATTATTGCAGTGTTGGCCGGTTTGTCGCTTAACTTTGTTGGTATCGACCCTATTAAGGCGCTAATATATTCAGCCGTCGCCAACGGGATTGTTGCGCCACTCGTTCTTGGACTGATTGTAATTATAAGTAGTAACAAAAAAATAATGGGTGAATGGGTTAACAAACGGTCCACCACCTGGCTGGGATGGTTGATAACAGGTTTGATGACTGTGGCAGGTGGTGCAGCCATTTTCGCAATATTTTTTAGCTAACCATAACCATAAAGGTTAAAATAGAAAAGTGATAAGTATTAGATATTCAACTGTCTGTAGCAGTTTGGGTTATTTGAGCAATTGATAACTGTAAATTTAATGAAAATTATAAATTGTAAATTGAAAATTAAACTTCCGAAAGGAGGTTTATAGTGGAGAACGTATTTTCGGGCCTCAGCCTTATTCTGGTACTCGCAACACTGATATCCCTAGGGATGCGGTTGATAGGTCAGCCAATGATCATAGGTCATATTATCACAGGAATATTGGTCGGCCCGGCAGCGTTTAACCTCATCTCAGACCCAGAGACATTCAAAAATTTCTCAGAAATTGGCGTCGCATTACTGCTATTCATCATTGGACTAGGTCTTAACCCTAAAGTCGTAAAAGAAGTAGGCAAAGTGGTAGGCACATCTGGTGCTATGACTATTTTTGTGACCGCTATGCTGGGGTGGTTTGGTGGTAAAGCGCTCGGTTTGAGTTCTACCGAGGCTTTAATTCTAGGGGTTGCACTCTCTTTCAGCAGTACAATTGTTGTCCTAAAATTACTGGCAGATAAACGCGAGCAGTCTAGACTCTACGGTAAGATTGCCATCGGCATGACACTAATTGAGGACATAGCAGCTACAATAGCACTGCTATTTTTAGCGGCCAAGGACTCGGGAGAGTCGTTTTCCGTAACTTCCCTGCTGTTTCTCGCAATAAAAGGCATTGCAATTGGTTACATCATGTACCAAATCAGTGCAAAGTTGCTCACCAAGCGCATACTTCAAAGAACGGTGGCGGGCAGCCAGGAATTCTTGTTCCTATCGGCTATCAGCTGGGGCTTTGGAAGTGCAGCACTCTTTGAAGCGATTGGTTTTTCCCAGGAAGTTGGCGCACTCTTTGCAGGTATCTGCTTGTCTTCACTTCCATTTGCTGGGGAGGTTAGCCTTAGACTAAAACCACTGCGTGACTTTTTTATAGTACTGTTCTTTATTACACTCGGCTCGCAATTACACCTAGAAGATTTTGGAGGTATGCTACCTGTAGTTTTGTTTGGCCTTTTTGTTGTTATTGTTCTAAAGCCGTTCATTGGGTTATTAACCGTTTCCGCTATGGGCTATACCAAGCAGACTAGTTTTAAATCCTCAGCAATGCTGGGTCAGGCTGGTGAATTTTCAATCATATTTGTTGCACTGGCAATAGGCCAGGGTATTGCAGGGAAAGAACTGCTCACTGCAATTACAATAATATCTCTTCTCTCAATTGCGTCATCAACTTACATAATTACCTACCTTAACCCTATTTACATGAGACTAGAAAAATTCTTACAAAGAATTGAAAGAAACAAACCGCGTCCAGAGCACGAACACAGACAAAAGTATGACCTGGTGCTTTTCGGGTACCAAAAAGGTGGGCATGAATTTTTACGAGTTTTTCAAGAACTTAAAAAGTCTTACGTAGTAGTAGACTATGACCCTGAAATGATAGAGGCTATGGAACATAAAAAAATTCACTGCCTCTACGGTGATGCGGCCGATCCGGAATTTTTAGAAGAGATTAGCGTTGAAGACGCTAAATTAGTTGTCTCCGTCATTTCCGACCGGATAACAACAGATCTACTTTTAGAATATATCGACCGCAAAAACCCAGACACTGCCGTCATTTGTATGGGAGACACCCCCAAGCACGCCGAAGAACTATATGAGCACGGCGCCAGCTATGTGATGTTGCCTAACTATATTGGTAGCGAAAAAATTAGTTCTTTTGTTAAAAGAACTAAACTTTCTAAAAATGAATTTAGTAAATACCGTGACAAACATATCGAACACCTGAAAAAACGAGACGACGGCATAGACGAAATGCGTCAGGCAAATGCCGAACATCACAAAAAGCTAGGTCACAGTATTGTCGAAAATGTCGCAGCACTGGCTAAAGTCAAGCCGTCCAAACTCTAAGTAGCTCTTTCTAACTCTTCCTTCTCTTGCTTGGCAATTTTACGCACTGCTATGGAGCTATCAATCCTGCGCATATTCTTGGAAAATTCTTGTGCTACAACGTCGTAGATACTCATCCTATCTGAGCTTGGGTTGTTGGAGCCCTTCTGCGATTTGGTAATAACCTGCCCCGTGCAAACTTCCACCTCGTACTTACAATCTGGACAACACAATATGTCTTCGTTTAATTTACTGGTGGGTATTTCTACTTTTTCTTTGCACTCAGGACATGTAACTTTTCTTCCAATCAAATTCTTAACCGACTCCATGCCAATACCTTCGCCAGCGCGCGACTCTCCATTGGCCGAAATTATCGTGCCACACATATTATATGTCTCACCCCTTGATTCAGCCCCAACACCGGATGCTGATGCTGCTCGTCCAACATCTTCAATAATTCGAGTGTCGTTTCCGAGCATTCGTTCTTTAATGAGTGCTGTATGGTCGTAGAGCTGTTTTTCCCAAGCTTTCTTGTAACTTTCATAAGTTGTGTGGTCGCTCGCTAGCTGCCGACTAATCCGCACAAGGCTACTGATTATCTGTTGCTGGGACTGCACATATTGCTGTGTGTCATGTGCCTCCCTTGCTGGTCTACCTTGAATTGTTTGTTCACGAATGTTTTGACTAATCAGCCTATCTGCTTCGACAACCAGCCCACGAGCAAAGTTGACTACCTGTTCTTTGCCCATGTTCAACTCACGGCGCTCACCCAACATTTCTGTCGAGTTTTTTGCATTATACCTATAGCCATCATGTCGCACTGAAGCTTCCTGTAACATAGCAACACTCGAATTATCTATAGAGCGTGTTAGCACATGCAGTTGTTGACCATCCCAGTGGGCGATTCTTAGCATTGCACGCTTGGTTTTTGGTTCTTGGCCAGCCCGTTGCAATTTAACTACTGTCTCGTCGGTCAGGTACTCCTCGCTATACGGTGAGAGTACAAGGAGCGTATTGTAGCCACCCTCACCGTTTACCATAGATTGCCACAACCTAGCCTCGTTCAGCTCGTGTCTAGCCCTGGACGGACCAAACTGCGCGAGCAGGCTATCTCCTGATGCCAATTTCATGGAATGACTGACTCCATTTACTAGCAACTCCTCCATGGGCTGACCATCCTCAGCTACCAATACACCATCAACCACATCGTATGGCCGCAGATTTTTGACTACACCTGGTATTGCTTCAGCAATGCCGTCGATTACTTCATCTGTCTTGCGTTGTTCTACTCCAGCAAAATTCTCCTGAAGTGCTGTACGACCGATATAAGGAGCCAACGCTATCTTGCGGGCCGTCTCGTAGTAGTACTCGTCAAACCCTATGTGTTGTGATCGTTCGGCTGTCGCGGCCATAAAAAATACCCTGTCTCTCTGACAGGGTTATAAAATACTTGAGGTATAAAGTACCTTATCCTGCACGGGAGTTAGTTTACGTGTTGCTGTATCGGACTTCAACTTGCTCATCTTTATACCCGGATGAGCAGCCCGAGAAAATGTATTTCATTCTCCCGGCGCGATGAGAAACCGCGGAGGGGTTTCTCATGGTTTTTACCGTTGCGGCACAGTCCCCGATTCACACGGGGTTCCAGCATCTAGGATTCATCTCGGAAGTGCTTTCATTGTCCAGAATGACAAAAGTCACTTAGCGAAAGACGATTTATTGCGACGAGACGTAGCCATAGCTACGTCGAGAAGCAAAAATCATCTTGCAGACAGTGAGAGTCTTTTTGGAGCAGAAAGTTACCTTCTGGGATGAGTTCTAATTATTTGTTAATCGAACGGACTTTAATATTACCATGTACTTTGTTTTTGAACGTAGTACTTTTCACTATCCAGGTTGGCTTTGATATGCTCAATTCAATGATAAAAAATTATAACAGACAGCCAGCAGAGGAATACCAAAACCAGTTCTACAGTACTTCTATTGACTGGATCACTTCACTTAAGAAAAGACACGACCCTCAAAACCGAATTGGTTTTTTGCCTAATGACACTACTAACTTCCCTTTTCAGTCGGTTGATCAGGCACTCATCACCCATGAAATTCCAGACACATCAACCAACGACGAACGCATCAATCTACAAGCTGGCATCTTAGAACTAATCCGCCTTAGCGCTGACAGCATTATGGGGACTGGCAACTTTGAAAAGTATGCCAATGACATTGGCAGGTCTGTACCGACCATTCAACATATGCTAGCTCAGCCTAATTCGAATATTGCTACTGTTAGTTTTCATCCGAACGTGATGGCTCTGGCAATATACAGCGCTGCCAACGCCTACGCTATGAGCAAAGCTGCTGATACAGCTGATGATTTCGATTTGTTTAGTTTTCGACGACAGAATATTCTAGCTATCAACCCTGCCTTAGCAATTACCACCTTTAACGGCATCCCTACAATGGATGTACTTGGTGCAACAGCAACTATCGTCAAGACTCCTCCTCCAACAAAAAGTACAATTGGCTATGGATACTCTAAGGAGTTAAGACGGTACATGAATCATTCAGGTAAAGACGCAATGCAAGACCACCTGGCAACATTAACAGAGTCAGGCAAGAGTGCCTGGATGACAATAGACCCAACAGCGAGCACAATTAACGAAATTATAGAAAACGACGTTGTAGTTGCCCTCAATAGAAAAGCAGTCAGTCGCCCCTTGCGCTTAACCCTGCAAAACACTTGCAAACTAGCTCTGCCTGCAACAATGGTAATTGACGACAAGTCCGCCAGGTGGTTTGTTGGCGACATAGTACCCGTCGAGACAGAAGATGATTTTGAATCAATAGTTAGACTACTAGACCGTGAGACTGAAAGACTAGCAGGTGTTCCTATACTAATAGAGCGCAGCGAAGGCACCCTCGGCAAATTGGCTGTTTCTAATTTAGTAGCGCCAGAACTAACAGCCCAAGCACAATTCGGTAATAAATAAACAGCTTGAAACTGTGATTGGATACATATTTAATGAGCCAAGATATTGCTACTAATGCCACCGCAAACGACACTACCACTCCAATGACAATGCTTTGCACCCCTCCATCAACACTGATAGCTAGTTCGTTGCGACCACTAAACAGTTTATAAGCCGTAGCAAGTAAAATGATCGGGACAGCCATATAAAAAGACAACGCAGCTGAGTTAACTCTACTCATTCCGCCAAACATACCACCAACTATAGAGGCGCCACTTCGCGATACACCTGGTATGATCGCGATACATTGGGCCAGCCCAGCAAAAAGTGCATTTTTGGTAGTTAGCTTATCAAGGTTTGGTACGGCTTTTTCTTTATGAGGCGGAAACTTTTTATCTGTCCACCACAACACGCCAGCACCGGCTATGAGAGCAAATGCTACAACTGATGGCTTGGCATATTTATCAAATTCATCTTTAAGCAAGAAGGCTAGCACCAGTGCCGGTGCTGTAGCTATGGACAGATTTTTCATAAATTCGACTTGTGCCCTGTCCCGCCGGAAAAACCCGCTAATTCTAGAAGATATATCTTTTCGGTAGTACCAAATGACAGCCGCTATCGCTCCTGCCTGCACCGACACTGTAAAAATTTCTGCAGTATCTTTAAACTGAATGTAGTGTTCGGCAATAATTAAATGGCCCGTACTGCTAATGGGTAAAAACTCAGTCAGTCCTTCAACTATGCCCAGAATGATTGCATGCAAAGCGTCCATACTAACACTAGTATAGCTTGGAATGATTAATATTTCTGCGGGCCCCCGCAGCTAGATTCCAACCAATTATCCCAACCACCTGGTTTAGGTTCGCTTTATGCTAGGCTACACTTATTAATTGTCGTGACTAGATACCAAGAACTTGTTTGAATTTTGCTTGGTCGAAACCAAGAATTTTAGTCTCATTGCCGTTTCCGTCTTTTATGACCGTAAACGGAACTCCTAGATTCCCGTCATTAACAATCATAAAATCGGCTAATGCCGATTCATCCTCGTCGGTATTTTTTTTGGTGTAGGGTATCTTCTCTTTATCAAGCCAGGCAGTCAATACGTGGCAAAAGGCGCAGGTTGTTGTTGAGTATATTGTTATATCCATTGGACCTCCTTATGAGTTTATTAACCACCAAATGTAAATGCGTTAATGGTAACGCCAGCTGGAAATGTTAAAGTTAGTTTCTTATTAGTTAAATATTTATCGGCATTTACAATTTTATACAGTCGTGCCCCGTTAATTCTTACTTTGTCCTGCGCGTTGACGTCCGCTCCACCAGGCTTATCTAATCCCTCAGCTGATACTCCAACCAGTGCTCCAGGCGGGCCACTCATAACTAGATATACTTCCTTTGCTGAGAAATTAATGTTGAGCTTGGTGCCCGCTGCAAGGCTTTGACTTGATTCATCGTTAATTTGCCATTGGCCGCCAATAGACCATTCGTGTTCTTTGAGGCTATCCATAAGCACATAGTCTACTGGTTTATTGGCTATAAATTGATCGGCATTAGCAAACCGTTCGGCGCGTTCAAAACCAAGATATGTTTCTGGGGTTTGTCCGCGCACTGATGAGGTTGAACTTCGTTCTATCTCAATATTGTCGCTTACATTCTGACCAGATTCTTTTAACAACACCTGTATAGTCTGTTCAGTTTCTGCGTACTCACCCTCGCCAAAGTGCGTGTAACGAACTTGACCGTCTTTATCTATCAGATACTTTGCAGGCCAGAACTGGTTATCATACGCTCGCCAAGTCGAGAAGTCATTATCTAGTCCGACAGGGTATTTAATCTTGGCTTCTTTGACGGCATCTTCTACGTTCTTAGTTACTTTTTCAAATGCAAACTCGGGAGCGTGGATACCAAGTATAACCAGCCCATCATCATTGTATTTATCGTGCCAGGCGTTTAAGTAGGGTTGAGTTCGCTTGCAGTTAATACAAGAATACGTCCAGAAATCTATGAGTACTACTTTGCCATTCAGCTTTTCGAGTGTCTGAGGATCGCTATTTATCCAGCTTTGAATATTGTGAATCTCTGGAGCTTGATATGGATTATCTATATTGAACTTTGCCATACTACTGCTGCCTCTACTCTTAGAACCTGACGATGATTCGCTTTTTGGGATTAATCTTTCTTCTATATCGGTTACATCAAAAGGCAGCGTCTCTATAACCCAAGTTTGAAACTTCTTGTCATAGCCGCCAATGATCATCAAGCCAACAATTATGAGGAGTACTGCCAACGCGCGCCTAAACCAGCCGTATGGGTTAACTGCCCACCCGAGTCGTTTAACAATTCGTTGACCACCAAGTGCAATCAAAAGAAGCGCAAGTCCAAGCCCTAGGGCAAAGGCAACAATGTAAACCATCCCGAGTGCAATATTTATCGGTAGGACTGTTGCCAGCACCAGCGCATAGACTGGGCTACAGCTTGCAAAGACTGGTCCCAACGCTGCACCAGTAAGGATCTGTCCCCATAGGCCAGAGCGCTTGTTGGCGCTTGCGAGTAGCTTATTGGAACTATGCTCAAAACCCAGTCTTGCACTGATCTTTGCCCAAAGATTCGGGAATAGCATGCTTATTCCAAGAATGACAACAATTCCGCCCGAGATATAGAGCCATATTTTAGGATCGACTCCGATTAATACAGTCGATGCTTTTAGAATGACCGTAAAGATTACTACTGACACCGCCAAGCTCGCCGCAATAATATACGGTTTCTTACGATCAAGCTTATCGTCACCGTCAGGAACTAAAGAGTTCCCGACAATAACTGGCAAGAGCGTGATCATACAGGGTGCTAACGAAGTCAGCATGCCAGCTAGAAACGATGAAAACAGTAAAAACATCGGGTTACTTTCTCAGTACTTTAGTTAATTTGGCTTTTCAAGTCGTCGTATGTGTAGCTACCGCTCCATTGCTTTATTTCGTTGCCATTTTTGTCGACCTGTACATATGTGTGCTGTATAGTGACGCCATACTTTTGCTTTAGCTCGGTAGAATTATCGTAGTCAATTTTTAGAAGCGTTAAGCCGTCTGGGGTTGCACTGGCATTGAAATTCTTATCGGACTCTTGGCACTTAGGACACCATCCAGCATGAAAGAAGATTACTACATCACCTTTTTCGGCATTAGCCAGCTTACTCTGATCATATGCCGTGTAGCTACCCTTAACTGACATTGCATCACCATTTTTTGCCATTTTCTCTTTTTCCATGGCTGCTGCTCCTTCTTTTTTCATCATTGCAGCATGTTCGGCATCTTTCTTCTTACTTTGGTCACTTGAATATGCTAATACACCCCCTACTAAAAACAGCCCAGCAACGATGCTCGCGATTATTAATAATTTTTTGTTCATGATTTCCCTCATTTACGTTATTTAGTGTACGTATCTAGTATAGTTAAAGTGTATTAGTAGTGTCAAGTTGACTTTACTTTTTACTTACCGTCCTTGCTTCTCTGAACAATTATTTTTGTTGCTATCATAGCTAATAGAGCTATCGGTATAAAGCCGTCAAGTTCGTGCCTCAGACTTTGAATCACAAGCGCGACAATTAACACAAGTGAGCCAACTATATATGCCGAGCGACTAGCAATAGCTTGGTTGTGCATTTCTCTTTCGTCGCCTGGTTGTTCACGCCAAAGTAATACTAAGAAGGTAGCTATGAGTCCAAGCACGCAGGCTAGTATTAACATCTGCAGGCTGGAAGGCATAACAAAAGTCTTCGGAGCAATTGCTAGTAGCGCAATAGTCCCTAGACCCAGAAGTAGAATGATATCGAGTAGTTGCTTATATTTTTTCATAACTAAAGATTTCCTCCACCTTCTTGTCTAGTATAACGGCAATTCTAAGCGCTAGTAGCACGCTTGGCACGTAATTACCCTTTTCTATAGCAATAATTGTCTGTCTTGTAGCTTGAACCTTCTCAGCTAGGTCGTCTTGGGTCATCTTTAAAGTGGTACGTGCTTCGCGTACCGTGTTCACCACTGTGTGATCTTTATCTTTTATAAACATATAGTGTATAGTTAACCTTACATATTATAGCAGGTTTTTCCAATAGTCGACTAGAGCGCCTCCTAGTTTTTGGTAGTTTACATAACCGCACCCAATAACAGCAGTTAATTTAATTCAAGTTGGTAACACACAGCTATACTACGTTGATATTTTTGGTTTTTTAAATAGCAAGTAACCAATTATCCAGAACTCACCAATTGTAGCTGGAATTGTTATCGTATCTGTTATGTCGCTCTGATCTGGTAGTAATACCATTAAAAAAGCCGACAATACATACAAAATACCTCCGTATATCAAGAAGGCCGCAAGAGCACTTGGCATTTTAGCCTTTTTTGCAAGATATCCCATTGGAATTAGCCAAAGACCAAAAAATACGGCAGATACTACCCAAATCTGGTCGTGGATTTGAAACAAGTTATAGACATTATTAGCAGAACCACCAAAACCTGCAGTAGTTTGAGCGCTCAGCCAGAATGCAGATGCAACGAGTATCGCCACTGCATTAATTATTCCAAAAACTGTTAGTGTAACAGCTGCAAAAGAATCAATCTTTTTAAACAGCTTATAAAACCATAGTGCAGTCAACGCCTGGAACAAAACCAGGGCGAGTTCCCCAGCAATACCGATTCGAGAAAGCATTTCTTTATTTACTAAATTATTCAACGTCTCTGCTGGGTTGTCATCTACAAATATCTGGCTTCGTATAACTGCATAAGATATTATCCCGGTTATTGCCAAGCCCAGATAAAGTAGACCTGTAGCCCTGGCTGTCGTTAAAAATGTACTTTTGTTATTCATAATCTTATTAAACACCACTTTCTACAGTATACAAACCCAAGTTGTAACCCTAGTTCGAATAGCTCACACAAGGGACAGGAGTGACTTTGATAGAACTGGGTTGCAGGGGTGCAATGAAAAAACCGCCTCTTCAGACGGTTCTTTCATTGCAGCTTGGATTGATTAATATTTCTCTGGCTCCGGGGACTGGATTCGAACCAGCGACCTAGTGGTTACACTTTGCCCTCTATTTTCATAGTGGTGTGGACTATTTCATATCGCACTGAGTGCGACCAGGGCGCTATTGAGAGATTATTGTTAGGCTCACTCTCTAGTCTCTGAACCTTCCGATGTCTATTAACCTAACTTCGGCTTGGCTGCAGATTGTCATATCCGACACTACGTGCGGACTTAGATTTCCTGCAATTCACCCCGTTTTCACTATCTAATTACTTGAGATAGGCTGCCAACGACAGCCACCCGCTCTACCGCTGAGCTACCCCGGAATAACGGCTTCGCCTTATGAGACACCCCTTCGGGGTTTGCACGTCGCGCCGGCAAAATGGAATACATTTTGTCGGGCTGCTCATCCCGAGGAGCGCACTAGACTGACCATACTGCCAGAGAAATATCAACCAAATTGTAATGTGCACATGACAACTGATTGATTATAGGGGTAATTACGGATACACGTCAAACGCTTATGCGGCTTAACTTATATCAATGATCCTTAGTTCTATTTCTCTACGGCAATTTGGGCACACTAAAATGCATTTTTTTATCTCTTCTTCAATGCTGCTCCAAGACCTAGAATACCCCCCAGAACTTATCCCAAAACTCTTTGAAGCTGGGTCAATATGATGAAAGTCCAGCACTGCAGGGTGTTTGCTGTAGCCACATATTTGACACTTTCCCCCGCAGCATTCAACTGCTCTTAACTTTAGACATTTGCGTCGCCGCGCCACAGCCAACTTTAAATACTCCCTACGGTCGGCATATTTTCTGGTTTCTTTTCTATTGGTAGACATGTTATGATTATACCGCACTAATCTTATTAATAACAATCTGGTAGTATTGAAGCGAGGCCAACAAAAACCCCCATGAAGACAGACCAACCACCAGCCCTAGAGGTAAAAAATCTAAAGAAAAAGTATAAAACCGGCCCTCACGCCTTGAAGGGTGTTGATCTGACTATTAGGCCTGGTGAGTTTCTTGGATTGCTTGGGCCAAACGGTGCCGGTAAATCCACAATGATTCATTCAATTATGGGTCTCGTAATACCAACCAGTGGTACTGCATCTATTTTTGGACACGACGTAGTTAATGATTACCAGGCAGCTCGTGCGATGTGCGGTCTTGCACCGCAAGAAACAAATTTAGACTGGTTTTTAACGGTTGAAGAGACGCTAGACTTTCATGGTGGTTATTATGGAATGCCAAAGAACGAGCGCACAAAACAAATTAATAAACTGCTGAAAGATTTTTCTTTAGAAGATAAACGCAAAACCAGCACCAGGACATTATCAGGCGGCATGAAGCGGCGACTAATATTAGCTCGAGCACTGATGCACCAACCAAAGCTTTTGATATTGGACGAACCGACCGCAGGAGTTGATGTTGAACTCAGACTAGAACTTTGGCGTTATATGCAAAAAGAAAATAAGGCCGGCACCAGCATTCTTCTCACCACCCACTACATAGAAGAGGCCGAAGAACTGTGTGACCACATCGCCCTTATTAACCACGGCAAAATTGTAGACCAAGGCACCCCTGATGAGCTTAAAAAGAAATTTAAGAAAAAAACGTTAGAAGATGTTTACCTTTCAGTAGTTGGACGAGAAGAACTGACTCGTGAAGGCTGGGATAAATAAATGCTAAATAACTATCTCGGTTTTTGGACAGTATTACGCCGTGAGATTTATCGTTTTTGGTCTATTAAACGCCAAACAATTCTCGGACCTCTTCTAGAGACATACCTATATATCGCCATTTTTGGTGCCGCCCTAGGAACTCGCATCCAGAGTATTGAAGGCGTTAGCTACACAGTATTCATTATTCCAGGCCTCCTGCTTATGTCCATGGCTATGAATTCTTTTTCCAACAATAGCTCCTCCTTGCTACAACAAAAATTTCAGCGCTCGATAGACGATCAGTTATCATCGCCAGTTAGTAATGGTGCACTAATGACAGCCTTCACGCTCGGAGGCTGGTTGCGCGGCGCAATTATTGCTACGGTTACATTTGTTACTGCATCACTTCTTATTGACCTCCCAGTAGCTCACCCAGCACTACTGCTTGCCAGCCTGGCTATCTGCGGTTTGTTCTTTGGATCAATCGGCGTTTTGGTTGGCCTGCGTTCTGAAACATTTGATAATTTAAGTTTTTATCAAACATTTATAATTCAGCCGTTAATTTTTCTTGGTGGCATATTTTATTCGGTCAATCTACTGAGTGAACCATTCAAAACTCTTACCCAGTTCAACCCAATATTTTATATGATCAACACCGTGCGATACGGCATGATTGGTAGTTCTGACACCAACCCATATATTGCCTTGGCTGTAATATCCGTAGCCACAATCGTGCTACTTGGAGTTAATTATCGTCTCTTCCAAAAAGGCTACCGCCTAAGAAGCTAGCTCTAATATTTGGTACCTCACCGTTAATTATCCAGCCCCGGTCGCATTCTTCCAATCCATTCAGTAGCAAACACAATTCATAGATTAACAATATTATATTGACTTTTTAGCTAATCTGCTGTATACTAGGTTTGTTAAGTTAGCAAAAACAAAAAAATGACAAATCAAATCAACCTCCATCACCCACTAAATGGCCTTCCCCTGGCCAAGCCTGTTATTATTGGACTTTGTGCTGTACTCGGCCTATCTCCACTGTTTCAGCTGGCTTTTGCTAATATACCAGCCAGAGATTATAAATCAGCATCGAGCACCGCAAGTGACGACTCAGATTTGGCATCCGCCTCAATGAGCAGTAGCAAAATTAACAGTAACAGTAGAAAAACCAATTCTTCAAAAGCAAACTCACAGGATTATAAACAGACTCCGACTCTACCGAGTACTACGGTGCCAGTAGCAATAGCCAGTCCGACTCCTGTTGCTCCTCAGCCAGCTCCTGCCTACGCTGGCTGGCACAACACTACCGCTACAATGTTTTGGGTTGGTGAAGCAGCTTCTGCTGACAACGGCTACATTGCTAACTTTTCATCTGCTTGGACTACTGATTGGGTTGGCGCTTTTGGCGGCGTCGACGACCCAACCAACCGCTGCGGGTACAACCCTTGCGGTTTTACGCCAAACGAAAATCCATTTTATGCTGCATTGCCTTATGGTGACTACACTGAGTTTGGCCAGAAAGGAAACCTGAACGTTATTCCTTGGTTTAGTGGTTCCGTGCCAGACGGCAGCTCTATCTTAAAAAACCACTGGATAGCAGTCAGCAAAAATGGCAGCACAGCCTACGTACAATGGGCAGATGTTGGTCCTTTCAATGATGACGACCATGGCTATGTATTTGGTAGCGCCTCATCTGCTTACTATGCTGGCTTAGACTTGTCGCCGGCTGCCATGGATTATCTTGGCATTGATGATATTGGAACCGTTACTTGGAGGTTTGTAGAAAGCCATGAAGTACCAGCCGGACCGTGGACTAATATTACGACCAGTTCTCCGCCAAATTGGTAAACCGAAACCTGGCAACTGCGCTACACTAGTAGTTATATGACAACTACAGTATCAAAACGTCGACCGATACAAATAGAAGCAAGTGTACTTTTCAGCAACGAACTAGAGGCGTGGCTAAAAGACAAAAACAAGAAGACTATTAACGACTTAGAAGAAGTCTTCGGCCCAAGAAGCTTTGCAATTATGATCCTGCTATTCATGGCACTCCCAGCACTGCCAATCCCTACTGGCGGCATCAGCCATATTTTTGAAATTATTGCCGTTACTATAGCTGCTCAAATGATAGTTGGTAAAGAAAAACTTTGGCTGCCGCAAAAGTGGCGTAAAAAAGTAATTAGCGACAAAGTCCAAAAAGCAATGATTGTGCCACTGTTAAAATTCATCCGCTTTTTTGAAAAATTTTCAAAACCAAGACTAGGTGGACTCATCAACACCAAACCGTTTACTTCACTTATCGGACTAGTCATTGTCGTGTTCACTGCTGCCGCATTTATATCACCACCCTTCTCTGGCCTAGACACCCTGCCCGCTATGGGTGTGGTTATTCTTTGTCTTTCTATAATCCTCAAAGATATTACTTTAGTTGTTCTTGGCAGTGTAGTTGGCAGCGTTGGTATAGCACTACTTGCCAGCGCTGGTTTTGCTATAACAAAAGTCGTCGACCACATTATCTAGCCATTAGCCAAGTTTATTAGTTATAAGTTATTAGTTCTTGTTCTAAACCGAGTACTCACCGCTGGCTGATCGTTTTTTCAACTCACTAAGGCGAGCGATAAAACTATGTGCAGCACCGTGAGCTCCCAATACTTTTAAAGCACCTATCAGGACATATAGTTGGTCTAGCTCTTTTTCTATAACTGCCGGTGCCTTCTCTATTTCGGCAAAAAACATTTCTACTCTCTCCACCAGCCATTTTTCTTCGCTGACCCTTAGCTGTTTGGCAACAACTCCTTTGTCTGGCTGACCAGTCGGATGCACCACTTCTAAAGACCTAGCAGATCGGTCTCTTTTTTGAAGGTGACCTCTATTTATTAGGCTGTTAACGTGCAAACTAACAGTGGCAACAGACGTATAATTTAGCCCTTTCATGATTTCACGGTAACTAGGACTATAGCCGTTGGCAGTAATAAAACTTTCAATAAAGCGCAGTAATTCTGACTGCTTTTTAGTCGGCCTAACAGTCTTTGGCTGTTCTTCCATCACTCGCCTCCAGCCAAAGAAGTCATCAGTCGACGGTCACCATTTATCAGTCGAGCTGAAATGGTTAATGGTAAATGGTAAATAATTGTTGAATGGTAATTGGTAAATGGTAATTTTGTTTTTATTTGTTCGTTCATTGTTCTTATATTGTACGCTAATGCTTATGCTTGTGGTAGCCGTGGCGCCCATGTGCCCGGTGCGCCACAATGCGCGCAGGAGATATATGGGCTGGCTTTTTAGCCATTTTTTCTGGGAATACCCAGAAGCGGTACCACAAGTAATTCCAAACCGTGAAGAACGCTGATGATATAAATTGACCGATGTACGGTGATATGCCAATAAGTTTTAGGCCGTAAAGTATATAGTAGTTCATTATAAAGTCGACCAGAGTTATAAATATATAGCGTCCGGTCACCTTACTCATGCTCTCTTTTAAGTGCGGGTTTTTAAATACCCAATATCTCTGTAGTATGAAATTGACAGTCCAGCCAATAAGGTTGCTTATGATGGTTGCCCACCAAAGACTCCAGTCTAATACTGACCAGAAAAGAGCAAAAAACCCATAGCCAATCCAAAAGTACACCCCACCGCTGACCATATATTCAACAAACTGAACTATTAGTTTGCGGTTTTTCTTATTTACTTTTTTCATATCGCTTCTGTTTACTTGGGTTTAGTATAACAGGCG
>JAYTJL010000037.1:0-4438 GCA_043731125.1 Candidatus Saccharimonadota bacterium | reverse complement strand
CGGCGAGCGCAATATACCTTTTGTTAACCACCACCCCAAAACCATTATTAAAATGCTAGATGATGCTGGTTTTGAAGTAGAATCAGTGCTGTCTGGCAGCAACCTAAGGTCTGCGACGCTAAAAAAATTGCTTGGAAAAAAGACCTTAATTGGACTAGAAAAAATCCTGCAACCAACCTTGGCACCTTTTTACTTTGGCCCGTCGGTTTGGCTCCGCCTCAAGAAAAAATAAATTTTCCCTGATAAACTAGGGCTAGTGGAACTATCATCTCCGGTTACCCAGCTAAAAGGCGTGGGCGAAGAGCTAGCTAAAAAGCTGGCTATTTTAGGTATTAAAACTTTGGGTGAGTTGATTGAATACTATCCTAGGCGGTATGAGGATTATTCTAATATATTGCCAATTGCTCAGATGGCGCCTGGTGTTGTTACCCTGCAAGTAAAAATATCAAACGCCATTGGGCGGTATGTACGGCGTGGCATGCATATTACTGAGGCTTTGGCGTCTGATGCTACTGGTAGTGTGCGGCTGATTTGGTTTAATCAGCCCTACCGGGCCGGAGGCTTGAAGGCCGGGCAGGAATACTTTGTCTCTGGTGAGTATGCTCTGAGCCGTGGGCGTTTTAGCATCATGAATCCTAGTGCCGAACTTGTCAGTGACTTTCCCATAAATACAGCCCGAATTATACCAATTTACCGAGAAACCAAAGGACTAAAGTCATCTACCATCCGAAAACTTATAAGAGAAGCTATTGGGTCGGTCAAAAACTACCCAGAGCACTTACCGCAGTGGATAATTGAGCAAGAGGAGCTGGTAAATTACACCAGAGCGGTGAGTGTAATGCATTTTCCGAGTGGCAACAAGGCTCTCGCCACCGCTAGAAAACGGCTGGGGTTTGAAGAAGTCTTTCAGCTATCTCTTGCAGCGCTACTCAATAAGCAGGAATTTTCTAAAGGTAAGGCACTACAAATTCCTTTTAAAGAAGAGTTGGCTAAAGACTTTGTGTCTAAACTACCTTTTAAGCTAACAAATGCTCAGCGCAAAGTTGCTTGGCGGATTTACCAAGATTTGGCTAGGGACTCACCCATGAACCGGCTGGTGGAGGGGGATGTAGGTAGCGGTAAGACAGTAGTTGCCGCCATGGCAGCAATCATGGCAATAGAGCAGGGCTACCAGGTAGCATTTATGGCGCCAACTGAGATATTGGCCAGACAACATGCCGAGACTCTGTATAAATTACTATCTAGCGTTGGCCTGGAAGACAAATTATCACTTTTGATTGGTGCGCTCAAACCAAAACAAAAGGCCGAGACTCATGCACGCATTAAAGATGGTAGCGTTGGGCTGGTTGTCGGTACGCATGCCTTAATATCGGAAAAAGTTGAAATGCACAAACTGGGGCTAATAGTGGTGGACGAACAGCACCGGTTTGGAGTAGAACAGCGTAAAAAGTTGCAGGCCAAGGCCGGGCACATGCCCCATGTGCTGCATATGAGCGCTACGCCCATACCACGGTCTATTGCGCTGACGTTATACGGAGAACTGGATATTTCCATACTTGATGAGATGCCACCAGGGCGGCAAGTCATAAAAACCAAGATATGTTCGCCCAACTCACGGGCAACACTCTATAAAGAGATTGACACTCAACTCTCAGCAGGCCGGCAAATGTTTGTAGTCTGTCCGTTGATCACCCCATCAACCTCCGATTTCCAAGGTTCGACCTTGGAAATAAACAACAAACGGTCGACCGAGGTGGTTTTTGAACAGTTATCGAAAAAAGACTTTAAACACCGCAGAGTGGGCTTACTGCACGGCAGAATGAAGTCAGACGAAAAAGACCAAGTTATGCGGGACTTTATTGCTAAAAAATACGATATTTTGGTCAGCACTACCGTAATAGAAGTCGGTGTAGATGTAGCTAACGCCACTATGATGTTGATTGAGAGTGCTGAGACTTTTGGACTCGCCCAGGTGCATCAACTTCGCGGCCGGGTAGGCCGGGGCGCCCACCAGAGCTATTGCTACCTTATGATGAGTGATAGTAAAGCACCAACGCAGCGCATGCGGGCTCTCGAAACCATCAACGACGGCTTTAAGTTGGCCGAACTAGATCTTAAACTGCGTGGTCCTGGAGCAATCTATGGGCACATGCAGCATGGTGCGCTCGATCTGCGAGTGGCAGAGCTGTCTGATGTAAAACTTATTGCCTCTGCCAGAAGCGCCGCCCAAGAGTTCCTAGATAAAAAAGAAAAACTATCCAAGTACCCCAATCTTCAAGCCGGAGTAACCGCCCTGCGCGCCATTACCAACCTGAACTAGACCATTCACCTTAGATTTTATCCACTTCTAAGAGTACTCTATTAAGACTATGGGGAACTTTATAGAGACACATCCTAGGCAAACACAAAAAACAATTGACCAGCTCTTAGAGTCTATGCCGCCGCCAGAACTTCATGTTCCAAATGCCAGGATATTAAACTTTGTTACTGCAGAAGCAAGTACCGACGAAGACTTGGCTGTCTATAATATTACCGCCCCATTTTTGTACGGAGATGAACACTATATTGCTGGTCGCACCGAACGACGACAGGGCGAGGCTCGCAGCCAAATTCGTTTTTATAAACGGGATCAAGAAGACGGTACCTGGATACAGGACGTGTCTATGCCGGTTTTAGGCCTGGAGGACCCTTTTGTCACCAGACTAAACGACAAATGGGTTGTCGGAGGAGTAAAGCTCAGAAAAGATGAATCAGGTGAGCCTAGCTATGAGACCCACATGTACGTGGTAGATGACCTGAAGGCTATAGACCCTGATACTGAACCAACTATTGTTGGCCCAATTGGAATGAAAGACATTAGGCTGCTTCAGCTTGAGAGTGGGAAAATTCTGGTGGCTACTCGCCCTCAAGGCGACAAGGGTGGCAAAGGCAAAATGGGAGTAATTACGGTGGACGATATATCTGAGATTAATGCAGAGATGCTACAGGATGCGCCGATCATTGAAGGATTATTTGCCGATGAGCACAACGAATGGGGCGGGGCAAACGAACTTTATGAGTTAGACGATGGAACAATAGGGGTTCTGGGCCACATAGCTAGGTTTGATGAGAATAAAAACCGTGAATACTACGCAATGACATGGCGACTGGACCCCCAGAATATTACCGTATGGGACGAAAAGATTGTAGCTAGCAGTGATTTTTGGCCCGGGCATAGATATAAAAGCCCGGACCTAGAAAAAGTACATTTTCCTGGCGGGATGATAATAAAGGGTGAGCTGGCATGGCTATACGGCGGAGTAGGTGATGCTTCCCCGGGTGAGGCCCAGGAACTATCTAACCCATTCTGGCCATCTGTACCTACCCGTACCGCAATATAATGCTTTTTCGTGCTTAGTTGCTTAGTAAATGTATCAAGGGGATATAATAAAGATATGAGAATCATTGCAGGCAAACTTAAAGGGCGGATATTTCATGACCCCCCAGGCCATCAGTCTCACCCAATGAGTGACAAGATACGCGGGGCGCTTTTTAATATGTTGGGTGACATTGAGGGACTAACTGTTTTGGATGCATTTGGCGGTAGTGGTGCGCTAGCGCTAGAGTCTATAAGCCGCGGTGCTAAGAGTGCTGTCACTATTGAACAGAAAAGAGCGGCTTATAGCGCAATAACTCGCAGCATTAAAGAACTCGGCATAACCAAGCATGTGAAGGCTGTGAATGCCGACGCCGCTAGTTGGAGTGGCCATAACCGGTCAGCCAAGTTCGACATTGTACTTCTAGACCCACCCTTTGGCTTGCCTCAATTCAACCTGCTAGACAAACTTGTAATGCACGCCAAACCAGGGGCAGTCGTGGTGGTGAGCTGGCCAGGGCACGAATTACCGCCTGTTTTTGATGTTTGTAAAATAATCACCGACAAAAAATACGGCGATGCTCAACTAGTCTTTTATAGAAAAACTTAATTTACCCTAGCCAAAGGCTACGAAAATGGTAAGTGTTGCAACTAAGATAGAAGCCATGGTGTAGATGAGTATATCTGTTCCTACTGTGTCAGGAACCTTCTTTGATACTCTTCTCTTACTAGCTGCTGGTTTACTTGCTGTTTTTTTAACTGCTTTTTTTGGCACTGTTATCACCCTTTTTTAGTTTGCTTATGCTTATAAGTGTCTCAAGATAGCCTTCAAGTGTCAAATTGGTGGATATTCTTATCAAATAACAGTATAATGCATCTGTTAACTACGATCTGGGGATGTGGTGAAATTGGTATACACGCGTGCCTTAGGAGCACGTGCCGCAAGGCGTGAAGGTTCAAGTCCTTTCATCCCCACCACTCGATTCACTTCGTTCACTCGTGGTAAACCACTCAATTTCGTTCCGATCGTGGTAAAGCATATGCGTTAGCAACCAGGAGCTGAGTGAGTTGTTTGGTTTCGAG
>JAYTJL010000036.1:0-5696 GCA_043731125.1 Candidatus Saccharimonadota bacterium | reverse complement strand
TAGTAGTTAGTAGTTAGTAGTTAGTAGTTAGTAGTTAGTAGTTAGTAGTTAGTAGTTGGGGTAGAAGTATACTAAAACGTGGAAGGGTGCAGGGTGGTTTAACTGGCTTGTCTCGAAAACAAGTGTGCAGCAATGTACCGAGGGTTCGAATCCCTCCCCTTCCGCCAAGACTGTAATGAAAAAGACTGAAGATAATAACGACAGAGATGCACGGCTGGTGAGGGAAGCACTCACTAATACTGATATATTTGCAGAAATAATCAGCAATTACCAACCAGCTTTGAGTCGCTACATCAGACGACTAGGTTGTCGTGATGACGAAGACGTTGACGATGTACTGCAAGAAATATTTCTGAAAGTATATATCAACCTCAACCAATACAACCCTAGCTTGTCATTTTCATCTTGGATATATCGCATAACCCACAACGAAACAGTTAGTTATTTCCGTCAGAAAAAAGTCCGGCCAGCGCTGGTGAGTAGCGATGAAGCTAAAAAATTTTTGGACAACCTTGCTAGCGATGAAGATATTGCCGAACTGATCAATGCCAAGATTAACAGATCGTATCTGATCCATAACTTATCAGAATTAGATGAAAAGTATCGATATGTTTTGGTGCTAAAGTTTTTCGAAGGCAAGACCTACTCTGAAATTTCAGATATCCTTAAAGTACCAATGGGAACAGTTGCAACACTTGTAAGCCGAGCCAAAAAACAACTTGAAGCCAAATTGAGAAGCAATGAAAGGCAGAAATGAGCAAGCAGTTATCAGACAAAATAATGCAGGAAATTAAAGCAAGCGGTGTAGTGCCGAAGCCAAAATGGCAATTTGCCACTAAACGTAACTTGCTCTGGGCACTTGTTGCTATCACGGTGGTGCTGGGCGCCTTAGCAGTGGCGGTCATCATATTTATATTTGTAGACCACGACGCAAATTCTCGGAAATATTTAGATGAAAGTGTTTTTGAAGATTTGGTGCAGACCATCCCATTCGTTTGGTTTGGATTGCTGACGTTGTTAGTGGGGCTGACTCATTACTTAGTTCGCCATACTGAGTTTGGGTACAGAGATAGTGTTAAGCAGATTGTTGGCCTGGTTCTAATCAGTAGTTTTGTCCTAGGAGGCTTGTTAAGTCTTTTCGAAACTGGGGAGAGAGTTCAAGACTATTTAATAGAAAGAGTACCTCACTACTCAGATTTGGTATCTGACTCAATGGGTATTTGGTCACAGCCGGAAAAAGGCTTGTTGGGTGGTAAAATATTAGGTATTCGAAGTTCAGATGAGATTCAGCTGACTGATTTCCGGCACAATGTTTGGCTGGTAGACGTTGGTGAAGTGGATAATTTAGACCAAATTGGGTTAAAGAGAGATGTTAAGATCAAAATAATTGGCACACAGGAGTCAGATAGCGAATTCCGAGCAGTCCAACTGATTCTTTGGGAAAAATGATAATTGAAAGAAAAATGAGGGTCTGTGCGTAATAACTAGCATGAAGCAAAGAAAATTTTCCACTGTGTGCATGGGTATAACCCTGTCAATATTAAGTTTTGGAGTGGTGGCTCGTGCGGCCGAGGTGCCCAGTGGTAAAATCGACCCGTCTAATTTTACAACTAATATTACTAACAAATATTTCCCCCTCACTCCGGGCGTGGTCTATAATTTTGAAACCAAAACAAGCGATGGCACTGAGACCAATAAAACAATCGTAACCAATTTAAGAAGGGATGTAATGGGAGTCAAAACTCTAGTTGTTTGGGATAGAGTATGGCTAGACGGCAATTTGGTAGAAGAAACCTATGATTGGTATGCCCAAAATAAGACAACTGGCGATGTTTGGTACTTTGGTGAAGAATCGCGAGAGTATGAGGGCGGCAAAGTAAGTTCTACCCACGGTTCCTGGGAGGGAGGCATAAATGCTGCCCGTCCTGGCATAATAATGAAAGCCAATCCCAAAGTTGGAGATAGTTACTACCAGGAGTATTTGAAAGGCGAGGCCGAAGACCAAGTTGAAGTTCTAGCCCTTAATGAAAAAGTCTCAGTGCCCTACGGCACATTTGAAAATTGCTTAAAAACCAAAGACTACACCTTGCTGGATCCCCAAAATGTAGAAAACAAATACTATTGCCCGACGGCTGGCGGTCTAACCCTCACTATCAAGGTCTCTAGTGGTGAAAAAGACGGACTAATGTCCAAAACAATCAATTCCGATTTTGTTGGATTATCAGCGAACGGTAATACGGATGATGATCTAGTGGCATCGGACGATAGCTATGCATTAATAATGATAATAGTCGCAATTGCTTTGCTTGGCATTTTGGCAGGAATTGGCCTAGATCGTTTTGTAATTAACCAGCCAAAACAATCATGAAAAGCCGAGCTATTCAAAGATAAATCTTGTAAAAATAATAACCCCCGCCATCAGTAATTCTCAGTTATCATGGGTCGATAGTCTGGTCTAGTGCGCCGCTCTCGAAAAGCGGTAGGACCGCAAGGTTCTCGAGGGTTCGAATCCCTCCCCTTCCGCCATCCATTGTACTTCTTTCTTTTTGTAATCTTCCCAATTGGTGAATTATTAGTTTCAGCTAGCTTTTAATATGGTGCAGTTAGTAAATTATTGATTTAGAACATAAGCTTATGTTCTTGAGAACATGCATGATACCACCAACACGTTCATCACTAGGAGAGTATAGTATTAGTGTATATGAAAAAACGAGCCATTTTTACCTTAACAATAATTGGCATACTGATAGTGGTCGGTTCATTACTCATACCGATGCCTAAAAATGAAACCGTAAGATGGATCCCTGAGCCGGGCTGCAGCAAGCCTTTAGCTCCTGGGTGTGTTGGTGCGAGTGGTCCAAATGGTGAATCCCTCATACCCATTGGTAGCGAATATATAACAGATAACAAACTACGATATTCAGGGATTACTATAGGTGTGTTAGTTTTAGTTGCGGCACAAATTTATAATTATAAAGTATCTACTAATCTATCAAATAAAAACAAATAGGTACTTAGCTACTTTTGTGTGCTAATGCATAATATTATCAAGCTCTCGAGGGTTCGGCGCACGCAGCCGCGGAGGTAAAATTGTGCTTGCATGATTTTACCGAGCAGTGAGGAAGAAGTGCGAGTAAAACGAGCGCGCTATCCCTCCCCTCCCGCCACTATACAACTCTCATAACAGGAAACTCAGGTATAATTACACCGATGGACGACTATATTATCCCCCGTAGCCAATCGGCACATACGATTGAGCAGTTATTGATTATGGGTGCGACTGTAGCTACAGCAACTTTGTCTTTATTGTTAATCAGGTTTTTTATGCATGCAGTCTCAAGTGTCGAGTGGTACACGGGAATAATTACCTTCGTTGTGGTAGCGGCAATTGGCTATGTTGCACTGCAGATATACAATAAAAAATGGGATAAAGTTAAGTATAAGTTAACCCATGATTCAATATTGATTGTATCTGCGAATGGCCTTACTGGCGTGTCCAGGCAAGTCTTTCTTTATGAGTCAATTATTTCGGCGCATATGACACAGGGGTATCTTGGGAAAAAATATGGATACGGAGACATAGTATTGGTGATACCAAAATTAGATGGAGAGGTAAAACTTAAAGACCTTTCAGTGCCAAAAACGCAGCTTGAAGAGTTGCAATCACAGCTAAAACACAGGGTAACCAGACGCCAAACACTTGTAACCTAGCCAGAGTCACTTTTGTATTGCCAATATGCAGTTTTAAGAAGTAGAATACCGAAATTTATATGGCCTGCTGTTGCGCAGGAAATTAACCGGCTAGCCCTGAAATTATATTTTTCTGGTATTATTTAGCAATGGGTCCATGGGCAACAGCATTATTTTTTTCAGCCGGGGCTAGTGCTTGGCTGTACGTCCAGTTGCAACGCCGTTTGGGCGGCAGCAACAACAGGCAGGCTGCTATTGCCACTAGTGTTATATTTGTATTCCTATTCTTTATTTCTTATTTTGCTTTCAACCTATTTGTATAATGAAAGGCAATAGTTCTGTGCGGTCCGAGATGGTTCGGCAAATATATACTATGAATCACAATCCGTCTAAATAGTCTGGAGTAGAAAACCGAATGAATGACAGTATTTTTACAAAAATTGTACAAGGCGACATCCCCGCCCACAAGGTATATGAAGACGATTTAACGCTAGCTTTTTTGTCTATCATGCCCATAGTTAGAGGGCATGTGCTGGTAATACCTAAAAAACAGGTGGAATACCTTTGGGACTTGGACGACGAGACTTACCTAGCGGTTATGAAGACTACCAAAAAAGTAGCTCTTCATATAAAGAAGATACTCCAAACCGAAAGGGTTGGGGTCAAAGTCATAGGTGAAGAAGTTCCCCATGCTCACATACACCTTATACCATTCAACACAATGCAAGAGTACAATGCCGAACAAAAACTTGCTTCTCCTGGCGAACTTGACGAAATGGCCGCGAAGCTACGCTTCGAGTAAACAGTAAACAGTAAACAGTAAACAGTAAACAGTAAACAGTAACCAGTAACCAGTAAACAGTAAACAGTCTTTAATATTAACTAGCCGTTTGATGCTAGCATCAACCCACGATAGTTGATATTATAGGGTTAGTTATGGGTGAGAAAGAGTTGGGCAAGAGCCTTCAATTAGCGCGAAAAAGGGCTGGGTTGACACAGCAAGAGTTGTGTCAAAAGTCTGGGCTTTCTTATTCAACTCTAGCCAAAATTGAGCGCGGAGCCATTAAGACACCTTCTGTTTTTACTGTTGTTTCCATTGCCAAGGCAACAGACACTACGGTAGAGCAACTTCTGGGCATCAAGACTGGCAGTACAATACAGACCCAGCCGGCCAAGAAGGTTTCCAAAACAGGGGTGAAATTTGTATATTTTGATGTTAATGGCGTATTAGTGCGATTTTTCAATAGAGCGTTTGCGGTTGTGGCGCAGGACACTGGCGCACATGTTGACCAAGTTGAGACTATTTTTTGGCGCTACAACGATGCCGCCTGCAGGGGTCAGCTATCTGTTGCAGATTTGAATAAGATTTTTGCTAAAGAACTAGGCCAAGCCAGTTTTGACTGGGAAAAGTATTATATGTCCGCCGTAGAGCCAACTCCCGGTGTGGCAGACTTGCTAGCGTGGGCTGCGCAGAACTACGAAGTTGGCCTGTTGTCCAACAGCATGAGCGGGTTTATAGATGTCTTAAAGACCAATGGTCACGTGCCACACGTCCCCTACACCGCTGTTGTTGATTCATCCAAAGCAGGGCAAAACAAACCAGACCCCAAGATATATCAGACAGCACAGCAGCTAGCCGCCGTTGAACCGCACGAAATTCTGTTAGTGGATGACACTAGGGCTAACCTGACCGCTGCTGATCACGCTGGCTGGCAAGTGCTGTACTTTGACGTCTACCAGCCAGAAGAAAGCAACGCCCACATACGCAAGTATCTAGACTTCTAGATTATGAGATACCCCTTCAGGGTTTGCACGTCGCTGCCTGGGCAAAAAGTGTGATTTTTGCCCGGGCTGCTCATCCCGATGAACCCCGACGAGGATACCTCATATAGGCAGTAATTAATTTTGTAAAGAGTTCAGGGTAATCTGAAGTTGGGCTAGGCTGGTCTTTAGTCCCTCTAGTTGTTGTTTGGATTCTTCTACTAATTCTTCTGGGGCGTTTTGTA
>JAYTJL010000035.1:0-21794 GCA_043731125.1 Candidatus Saccharimonadota bacterium | reverse complement strand
ACGTTGATGCGGCATTTCATGATAAAACTGTCGGCATTGTTCAGGGTGGCGTTCAATTAATGAACCACCATTCTTCGTGGTACGCATTGCATAATGTCTTAGAGTACTACCGTTTTTTTAATAGCACCATGGCCTACCAAGCCAGCCAAAGTTTTGTGCCACTGGGTGGCAATACTGTCTTTGTGCGCCTCTCGCTTCTGAAAAGAGCAGGTGGCTGGCCAGATACTTTGACTGAAGACTGTTCACTAGGAGTCTTACTTAGTTCTAAATTTCATACCAAGACAGCAGTTTACTACGAACCATCTCTAGCTACACGCGAAGAAACACCAGATAGCCTAGTTAGTTTGTTTAATCAGAGAGTGCGCTGGAATCAAGGTTTTTTCCAAGAGTGGCGAAAGGGTGTGTGGCGAAAATTGCCGACTAATAGGCAAAGACTATTGGCCGACTATGTACTGATTGGTCCGGTTCTACTAGCCGTCATAACTGCCTTTATTCCTATTTCAATACTCACGGCAATCTTTATAGATGCACCGGTAATGTTAGTATTGCTGGCCTATTTACCTATGATTCCAATTGGTATACTGATTTCCCTAAACGTAATTTTCCTACATGATTTTAGTAACGCATATAATCAAAAAGTGAAGCCTCGGCATTATGCAGTTTTACTAATTAGTCAAATACCTTACCAGCTTGTATTAAACGCCGCAGCCCTCTGGGCTGTAATCAGAGAGCTACGAGGTGAAAGCTCATGGTATAAGACTTCCCATACTGGCCTGCATCGTACCCAGCTAGCTTACATAGGAGTATCAAATAACAGCTAATGCGTATATTCAAGACAAAGTATAAATTACCCAATAAGGTCAGTTTAAAAATTGGTCGATCTAGGCGACTTGTTTCAGCGACTAAAAAATTGATTAAGCTTGATGTGGTAATGGTCACTTTATTGATATTGGTGGCGGGTATTGTTAGTTCAGCTAACATGACAGGCTCGCCTCAACGGTTTGAAGATGAAGGCACATATATTTCACAGGCTTGGGCCGTCAAAGAACGTGGCGATTTAGCACACTATACCTATTGGTATGATCACCCGCCAGCTGGTTGGATTCAAGTGGCAGGCTATTTGGCAGCCACAAACGCCCTTGACAGATACGATTCGGCTATTAGTGCTGGCCGGGAATTTATGTTTCTGTTACATATTTTGTCAGTAGGACTGTTATACATCCTGGCTAGGCGTCTGGGGATGAGTCCCTTGGCGGCTTCTTTGGGTACACTTGCTTTTTCATTGAGTCCTTTGGTAGTTGAATTTAGCCGCTATATACTTCTTGATAATGTCGCTCTGCCGTGGATGCTGGCCGCATTTATACTCGCCTTGAATCCTAAGAGAAATTTAACCTCTGCAGTCGGCAGTGCCGCGTGTATGGCTGTTGCTGTGCTAAGCAAAGAGACTTTTGCAGTGATGTTACCAGTCTTGATTTATGCACTCTGGCAAAACGGCGATCGTCGAAACCGAAGATACACACTAACAAGCTTTGGTATTGTATTCTTTATGTTAAGCGGCCTATATTTAATTTATGCTTTGTTAAAAAATGAGTTATTTCCTGGTGCTGGGCACGTATCTCTACTAGGTAGCCTAGGATGGCAGATTTTTGAACGGGCCGGTAGTGGTAGTGTATTTGACGCTTCTAGCGATACTCGAGGCCTTATTGGTTACTGGCTTAATATTGACCTTTGGCTATTACTAACTGGACTTATCTGCTTACCGATAGCTATGTTTTACAAACGATTGCGTATTGCAGCTCTTGCTTTATTACTTTGCATAATCGTACTAATGAGACCCGGCTATCTTCCATATCCATATATAATTATAGTATTACCTTTTGCCGCGCTAGTATTGGCTGGAGTGGTTGACCGCCTAGTTATCTACCCTCTATGTTTTGGAAAACGAATCATGCATCTCCTGGGTGCATCTACCGTGGCAATCGTTCTTACAATTGTTATAACAGCTTTTGTAATCCCAGCCTGGCAACCTAAATTGAACCAATTGGCGAATTACGATAGTGACTTATCGAGCCGACAAGCTATAGCTTGGATTGAACGTAACATAGATCCCAACAATCGCCTTGTGGTAGAGTCTGCACTTTGGACTGACATCCAAGAAAAAGGCTTTAGCAAACCTGATCCTGTTTGGCTGTATAAAATCGAAACTGACCCAGCTGTAGCCAAGGAAATAGCCGGCTGGCGTGGCATTGACTACGTAATTCTAAATGGCCCAACTGTGGGCAGTAATAACTTTGAAAGAATATTCCCGACTGTTAGCGAGGCTGTCAAAAACTCAAATGTAGTTGCTGAGTTTGGCAAGGACAACCAAAAGATCTTGGTGTATAAAGTTAATAACAACAATCAAATATCTGCCAGTAGTTTATAAACTTTATAAACTACAGTCTTGGTTTGGCTACGTTCTACAATAAATGTCTGATTGAGCGAAACGTAAATGCTTTTTTTATCTAAAAATCACCACTGCCACATGCAGTACCGTCATGGTTGGTGTCTAGGTGGAATCTGTCCGTACCGTAAACAGTAGTGATACCATTCGGGAAATATTTTATAACGTTTGCGCAAGTTAGGTTGCCATCGGGTGCTGCATGAGCTGGTAAACACTGTTCGCCAGGTTTACCATAGTCTACAAAACAACCGTTTGCTCCAACGGCACTACCGGATGCAACTAAATTGGTATCACCGCCAGTGTGATGATGATTACTATCGGTAGCTGTAGCTTGTTGAGTGGTTCGCTGACCGGTCCCTGTGGGCTGCGAAGCGGCACTTGCAAGACTTGTTTGACCTTGGGATGCTGGATCACGTCCATCTCTGGGTGAACCGTCTGTCGCGTCAACTTGACTCTGAAGTTGTTTAACAAAAGCTTCCGCAGTCTGCTGTTGACCACTTTGATTGGCTAAAAGTAGTACATAAAATAAAGCTGATGCTATACCTATTACTACCGCTCCGACAAAGAGTGATTGTTTTTTATGGATAAGAGGAAGTTTAATACTTTTCATATAATTTAACCAATATTGTACTTCTTAGCGCACCATAACCCACTTAGCTATTGAAGGTACTCCGTCCGAATCTGTCACAGTCAGCATGTATGGGCCGGGTGGCAACAGGTTACGGTTGGCTGGCACGCTTACAGTTGCTACTCCGTTTTGTACTACAACCGGTAAATCAACTAACCTCATATTTGAATCCATCTGATGTGTTATTGACATTGGCCGTACAAATTGGGCCCATTTGATGGTTTTAGCTTGGGCGTTGACATTAAAGTTAAAGTTTTGGCCATAGCTTATGTTGGCTGGTGAATTGGAAATTTCTGGACGCGCTGTTTTAAACAAGTAAGAAGGCTCATAAAGAGAAATACGCATTTCAAAGCTGCCATCACCAGGGTTTGAACCCAATACAACAACTCTACCATCAGGCAAGAGTACAGCCGAACTATGATAATTTCTACCTATTGGGTCAGCCGCAACCGAACGAAAACTATTGGTGGCTGGGTCATATATGGCAGCCGACAATACATTGGTAGAAGCATCACGATTGAGACGTCCGCCGTTACTGATTAGTACAGTCCTATCAGGCAGTATTGTGGCATTAACATACATTTTGCCCAGTCCTGGCAAATCAGGTCCGGCGGTATAAGACGGGGAGGGCATTTTGAGATCTATAACGTCAGTTAGGTTAATAGCTGGGTTGGCGGTGTTGATATTGCCACCACCGGTTATTAATACTTTTTGATCCTGTGCTGGGGGTAAAAGTACCGATGCCGATTGATCACGCATATCTTTTTGTCGGAGGCCAGGTACATCTACTATATTTCCATTATTTGGATTATAAACAGATGCACCACTTCCAGGCAAACCATCCCCAAATACATGTCCACCACTATAGAAGAGATTGCCATTTTGCATCAAATACATGTGAGGGTATAGTCCCCAGAATGACCATGTTTGCTGAACTTGAGCGGTAGGTAGCCAGCTAGAGCTATTAAAATCAAACTTTTCAGTATTAACTGCTCCCGTGGTGTCCTCCTTAAGACCACCTGCCATCCAGATGTTGCCATCACCTAGCTCTGTCAGGGTTGGGTACCAGTGCCCTTCGTTGGCATCATTTGTGGCAGTAAATGTGTTTGTATCGGGGTCGAATATCCAAGAATCTTTGAGTCCACCATAGCCTGTACCGGTTGGTGTAGTTGGGTAGGACTTAGTGCCGCCTTGAATCAAAACTCTTCCGTCTGGCAGTGTTACATGACCGGCACAGAACATATCTTTAGGAACAGTTAAGGTGTTAAATACACCAGTTATTGGATCCCAAATACTAGCCTTAAAGGTCCCTGACTGAAAATCTGTAAGATTGTTACCAGAGCCGGCAACGAGTAGTACCTTGCCGTTTTTAAGCAGGGTTGAATGAACAGCTCGGATAGGCGCTTGATAGTTGAAAACAGTCCAACGTCCATCAGCAGAGGGGCCGGTAGCTGGTGGAGCAGATGTACCTTTTAGTTGGGTGGAGTAATCATCGGTGATCAGAGTGCCGTTTCCATAAATGGACACTCCCCAAGCAATGGCATCAATTCCAGCAGGTATCATAGGTGTTTCGGTGTCTATTTTTGTCCATGTTGCCGTTGCTGGCAAAGACTTAATATCAGTCCAATAACCCCACCCAGAAGAAGTGTGTGCGAAAACAGTTACGCTGTTTTGATCAACGCTAGACTTGTACCAGGCGGATAATTTATAAATGCTACCAGGTTGGACTTTAGGTGACGATGCATCTGTTGGCAACAACTTGTAATCACCTTCAGTTCGGCCACTCAAAGTTATTGAGTATGCTCGGTTACCACTTTTAGTATCTGTGGTAGTCACTCCAGTATTTACGGTGGCATTACCCCAACCACCTAAGAACCAGCCTGTAGGTGGATTGCCACCGTCTTCCAAGCCAGGGTTATTTGTTAATTCAGGGTTTGTGGGAGGGTTTGGCTGGGCAACATTTGGTGTAAAGCCGTAGTCATCTGTGATTAGTATGCCATTACCTGATAGTGTAACTCCAAAGGAAATCTGATCGGTGCCAATTGGTATTGCTGGGGTTGTTGCCATAACCTGACTCCAGGTTGCGGTGGCTGGCAGGCTAATCAAATCAGTCCAATACGTCCAGCCACTAGCTGAGTGACGAAATACCGTCAGGGAATTTTTAGTTGAGGTTGATTTATACCAGGTTGATAAATTATACATTTGGCCTGGTGTAACGGCGGGTGCGCAAGTGTTGTTCAAGGACATTAGTAATTTACGATCACCGCTTGCATAATTAGTAATTGTTAATGATTGGGCTTTAGTCCCAGAATGTGCGTCGTTTGTAATTTTCCAAGAAGCGGTGTTAGTACCCCAACCACCTTTGCTGAAACAATAAGGCGTCCCAGAAACCACTTGCTCTAAGTCGGCATTTAACAGGGATGTTGGTGCACTATATGCTGTTTTAGGTATCGATAGGGGCAATACTAAGCCCAACGTCAAAATACTGCAACTTATCAACAAAGTGCTTCTTGATAAAACTTCTTTAAAGTTTATTCTATAAAATGTTTGTCCTACATGGGATAACCGCATCAAAAACTCCATATCAGTAGTAATACTATAATAGACTAATGCAATAAAGTCAATAAGATTATATTAAAGCTTATTCTTATAGTATCGAGCTATCTGTCATAGCTTTTCAAAGAACTTTGCCGATGTTATAATTACCCCAGTTTGCTTCAGTCCTAGCAACGCAACCAAAGTTCAGACTAACCGCGGGATTCGTATAACGGCTAATATATAAGTTTTCCAAACTTAGGACGGGGGTTCGATTCCCCCATCCCGCACCACGCGCCCCGGTAGCTCAGTTGGATAGAGCAGGAGACTTCTAAGCTCAAGGTCGCAGGTTCGAGTCCTGCCCGGGGTACCAAATATTACTGGCTAACTTCGTAGCTGGGCGTGGAGGTTATCTTAATTTTCCAAGGCCCATCTGGGACGCTGGTGTAGCTGATAAAAGTCCAATCACATTTATTATTACCGCCCATACCTAAGTAATCACGTATTGCCGGAGAGACATCCAATCCGGATTTTGTGCCAAATTGATTGAGTGGGGTAGCACTGCCAAAAACGTAATTAACGTCGTCTTCTCCGTTCGGTCCAGCGTCCTGCCACTGACCATAGGCAATTTTCCCATGGCATCCTATTGCCACCCAAGAATTTTTGCACCAAGAACTTTTGGTATTAGCTTCCCCACATTTTGTTGCCGTTGGCTTACGAATACCGTTATTATCTAAGTCGTTATAGGGCAGGGCAACGTAGAATGGATTTTCTTTAGGGGTAAAACCAGCCGGCAGATACCCATTGCGCTCAGTCGGACTATCTACGCCACCGTATTCCGCCAGCCAATCTTCTACCCAGGCACTTGAGTGGTTGTGAATGTTGTTATTGTCGGCCGTGGCATCTTCGCCCACCCAAAATACAGTAGTGGCTATACCTATATGCGTGAAGAGCTGTTCAACAGGCTTGGGTGGTGCAGCAGCGGGCGTTGGTGTGGGCCTAGCCATACGGGGTTTGACTATTTTTTTGGCTGCTAGTGTTTTGGTACTATCATCATTGATAGCTACAGTTACATTTTCTTCGTCAAATACAGATGTAAATGCGGACACGAATGCTAAATTGATGATGTTGATCCCCAGGAATGCTACAAAGATTAGGCCGGGATGGGCCGGTTTGGAAAAATACTTTCTTCTATTGCTGGGCTTTGATCTCATTTAATGCTTGTTGAACTGTTTGTACACTTATTCCGCTTTGTTTTATGTAGTTTAACTCAAGATCAAGGTTTGCTGGCGTCACAGCATAGGTCGGGTCAGCAGCGCTAGCTGTAACTTCATGATACACCAACACTAGCCACGTGCCATCGGCAATTGCTCGGTCGACCCAAGCCTTAACCTGGGCAGGCGTTGTGGTATTAGTGATGTTCTGAACCTTAATGTTGTATATGTCTAGGTTATCCTTACTATTGAAACCAACATCTGTACTACGATGAGAGCTGTAGAGTTTCTTAATCTCACTTATAGAAGTGGCATTGTACGCACCAAAAGGTGTAGCAAAATTCTTAAATACTGTTGAGGGCTGACCAATGCCACTCAAGAAATTAGATGGAATGCTAAGTTCGGTTCTAATATTAGTAGCTGATAGTTTGGTTAAGTCTGAATGTGTACGGGTGTGCCAGGCAAGTTCGCTGCCTTGAGCTGCAAAGTCCTTAACCATTTGATAGGTCATGTAGTCGGAATAACCGTCAACAATTGGCTGACTATTTAGGTATTGTGTAGAGACAAAGCCATATTTTTTAAGTGCTGGCAGGCCTCCCGAGTAGATTGTTCTCCAGCCATCATCGAACGTCAGGCTAACTATTGCACGGCCAAGGCGAGCTGGGGTATATTCTGCTAAGGAATAGTCATCGGTAGTAATATATCCGTTTTTAGCCAAAATTTGGTAAATGGCTACGCTTTTTGCGCCGGCAGGTGGTACAAATGTTGCACTAAATTTAGCCCAACTGGTACTGGCAATCACTGTCCCTAGCCAAAAATATTGAACGCTTCCGTCGGCCATGACAACCTCGGCATCAACTTCTGTGTCAACATTTGACTGATACCAGTTTTCATATTTGTATGTCTTGCCAGCAACAACATTTGCACCAGCATAGTGCCAGCTGGCAGCACCGTTGCTGTAACCGCTAATAGTGGCTTTTACGCTCTTTGTACCAGTATGACCGGTAGACAGGTAAGCAAAAGTTGCTGTATTCGTACCCCAGTTGCCACTCGACCATCCGTCAGGGCTAGTACCGGTACTAGATGTTTCAAAGGACGGATTTGCAATCAGATTACTGCCGGTAGCTGGTGGTGGAGGGGGAGGGGTTACGCTGTTTTGCACATTTACTGCAGTGGATGCAGTTGCGGTTTGCCCTGAGGCGTTACGGGCTATTGCGCTAATGGTGTGTGCTCCATTGGTAGCAGTAGTGGTGTTCCAGACAGTTGAGAATGGTGCTGTAATGTCCTCTACGCCAAAGTTAACACCATCAATCTTGAACTGTACCCCAATTGTGTCAGCACTAACTGTAGTGTTGATTGCTTGAGTTGTACCACTAACTGTTGCGTTGTTAAGAGGTGCATCTATCGTAACAGTAGGTGCG
Organism: Candidatus Saccharimonadota bacterium; assembly: GCA_043731125.1. Classification (GTDB taxonomy): domain Bacteria; phylum Patescibacteriota; class Saccharimonadia; order Saccharimonadales; family UBA10212; genus JAYTJL01. The sequence continues at coordinate 13,553 of JAYTJL010000035.1, read as the reverse complement.
GTTGCCGGGGGCGGCGTAACACCTGAATCATCAGTCAGGCTAAAGTCATCTGTCTGTAGCCAGCCAACCTTATTTAGGGTGTGGAAAACAGTTAAGGATTTGGCATTAGTTGGAGTAGTAAAACTGAAACTTACTGGGGTGTAGCTGGTGGTACTGGCTACTAAGTTGCCTAGCCAAACATAAGAAATCACACCAGTGGTTGAGGTGTATTGGATGGTGACATCGGTTGCCACGTTGGACTTGTAAGACTCTGTATACGTGTATTTCTGGTTGGTCTTGACAGCTACGTCGTTAAAATACCATTTTGCATCACCGCTGGTGTAGCTAGTTGTACTTACTAATAAACTTTTAGTGCCGGTGTTAGCACCGCCATTTGGGTAAGTAAGCGTAGATGTATTAGTACCCCAGCCACCCTTATTCCAGGACAGGGGTGCTGTGTTTGTAGAGTTAGCTGTTTCGGTTGAAGGATTGACTACTAAATTCACTCCAGCGGCATTAACTACGGATGCTAGGGGTGCAACACCCGTCACAACAAGAGCTACTATGCTCAAAAGCAGTACCAATTTCTTAATCAAGTTGATAATCATTTTGCTCTAGATCCTCCGTATATTGTTGTTAGAATAAACTAAATACTATTGTACAATCTTTAGCTAGTACTTGTCAATATATTAAATGTAAATATAACAATATTGTAGAATCCACAAAGTTGCATTTATGTACTTGACAATTAATCAAAGGCAGGTTATAATTGGGTCAATATTAAGTTAATTGTGAGGAATTAATATTATGTCTGGAACAGGACAAGTTCTTGGTGCTACAACTTCAAGCGCAGCTACAGCAGCTGTTGTGTTGCCTAACACTGGTGGAAACGTGTTTGTCACATTAGCAATTGCTATGCTTGCTGGTCTATTGGTATGGGGCGGTCTATACGCCCGCGCTAACAGATAAGTTTAGCCGAATAATAAGGTAAAGACACTAGGAGTGGCAATGAGAAAGTTAAATCGCAAGATGAGACAGAGTATAGCCAAAAAACTAGTGTCTTTTCTTGTGGTCGCAATCTTTATTCTACCTGGTTTGTTCACTGCGCGGTGGGCCATAAAGGCCTTCGCTAGTGGTGATTCACGAGATGTGGTTGATGTTGCAGTATTACAAGCAAGAGACGCCGACAAGAACACTACACCTTTAAAGCCATTTGAAGAACCTATAATTAGTGTTACTTTCGATGACGGCTGGGAGACAATTTATACTGCTGGTTTACCTATAATGCAGAAGTACGGCATACGTTCTACCCAGTATGTTATGAGTGGTGTCTTTGAAAACACATCCTACATGTCTATCAACCAGATTAAATCAATGCAGACGGCCGGTCACGAAGTTGGTTCGCACACAATCGACCATAAAGACCTTACCCAGTTGGACGAGACGCAACTAAACAAGCAACTGAAAGAGTCAAAAGATATTCTGACAAAGAACTTCGGCCCAATTAAGGATTTCACGAGTCCCTACGGTGCATACAACGCTCACACCCTAGAAACAATAGGTAAATATTACAGAACTCAGAAGAATGCCGAAGGTGACCCGGCCGCTAATGAGCTAGAGGCAATAAACATCTCTGCTTCATTTAAGCCATTAAATTTTGTGTCATATTCTGTTAGAGAGACTACAACCCTGTACGAAATAACCAAACTAATCGAAGCTGCCAAGAAGCACAACGGTTGGTTGGTATTAACTTACCACCAGATAGACAGAAGCGGGGATGAATTTAGCGTTAACCCTGAAGAATTTGAAAGCCAGATGGCACTGCTTTTCAATACCAATGTCCGTTCAGCAACAGTTGGGCAGGTGGTTGATACCTGGCAGAAAGGCAATAAATAGGTGAAAAACATGAGAGTATTTAGAAGCTTTGCACCAGGTAGTAGTAGAACTTTTCATAGTGAAACCAGTTCGCAGCGTATTGCTCGTAGACGGATTTATCGAAATACACCCGGTAGCATTGACCGTCATATATTTTATGTCCCAGGTCCCAAAGACCCAGACCTTCCTTGGTTGACTTCTAAAAAGACCAAGCCTGTAATGGCGCTTCTAATTGCTGCGCACAACGAAGAGTTAGTGCTAGGTAAGACCATCGAATCAGCGATTGCTGCTGGAATGAAACCCGAGCATATATATGTGGTCGACGATAACTCTACCGACAAAACCAGTGTGATAGCCACTAAGTTTATTCCTGCTGGCAATGTAGTTAAAGTACGACGCAGCGGTAAAGGTCTGGCGCTTACTAAGGCTGGTAGAAAATTCCGACTAGCTGAGAGATATCGCTGGATACATGTAGCAGACGCGGACGGTGCTTTTGCGCCCGATTACTTTACAGTCTTCCGTAGGGAACTGCGTACTGATTACGCGGCTGCTACTGGTTATATCCGTAGCTTGCCAGGCAAAAGAGTGAGTGAGTACCGCGTTTTTGAATACACAGTAGGCATGGAACTACATCGCCGGGTACAAGCCGCCCTTAACGTAATACCTGTTATTGCTGGGCCTACGTCTTGTTTTAGGGCCGATGTCTTTGCAAGGGTTAATTTTGACAATAAGTCACTCACGGAGGACTTTGATGTAACGATGCAGTTGCACCGTAAAAAACTCGGTAAAATTCAGTTTATCCCAAATGCTGTAACCTACACTCAAGACCCAAAGACGCTCAGCGACTACACCAAGCAGATTCGACGCTGGAACCGTGGCGGCTTGCAGAGCATGCTCAAGTACAAGATTGGTCGCAAGCCAACCCGAATTGATGCCTACCTTACATATCAAATCATGCAAAACATGTTGTTCTTCGTGAGCTACCTGATATGGTGCCCTATCTAGCAATTACTCGCCACAGCCTAGACTTCTTAGCGGCCGCGTTTGTTATTGATGTTTTTGTTACCTTTGTTATAACTTACTTTACTGCCGTTCGCACCAAGAGATGGGACGTTATCAGTGCGTTTCCGTACGTCTACGTTCTGCGTTGGGTTAGTCTTGCTGTGTTCTTGCAGTCTTTTGTAGAGGTAGTACTTCTCCGCAAATACCGCACCAATAGTGGGGCATGGGAAAACAATTCTACCCGTCGCTACGTGATGGAATCTAGTTAAACAAACCTTTCATATCATCCCATAGACCAGAAGAACTGCTCGGCAAGTCTCCTTGTGCTGCTTCTGGAAGAGTAGCTGCCTTGGAGGCGCTAGTGTTGTTGCCTACTTTCGGTAAAATTTGTTGAGCACGAACAACGAGTCTACTAGTACTGCTACCCACTGGTGTGCAGGTGATGAGGGTGAGAATATTCTTACTACCCTGGTTAAGTACTGAAAGGTCGGATGGTTTTACTACAATAGAGTCATAAACCCTGTAAATATACCTGGTACCCTGGTAGTCAATATAAATCAAATCCTCCTGTTTTAATTTGTCGAGCAACGTGAAGACAAATTTATAATCACCCTTTGCCCACCATTGGCCACTGGAGTGTCCAAATATAACAACATTTCCTGGCTGGCCTGGCAGCGCTGTTTGGGGGTAGTGAACAACGCCTTTTCTGAGGGCAAGCTGAAAAGCACCTTCATTGACGGTCTTTTCTTCATATATAACTGGCGCATTTACGTTTATGTCATTGATGATGATGTTCGGTGGTGCATCGGCCGGGATAGTGTTGCTAGCGGGAACCACCTGACTAGAACTAGACACCGAACGACTATGGATATAGTAGGCTATACGAGAACTTAGTAGCTGTGAGTTGAAAAACCCAAACACCGCAAACGCAACCAGTAGTCCAACTAGAGGTGGCAAAAGATGTCGTTTGAAACTCAGTTTTACGTGGGTGCCTGCAAGCTGTTTTTTCTTTGGCTTTTTGACTTTTGATTTCTTACGCTTCGACGTTGTTTTTACTGATTTTGCTTTTTTAGTCTTTGGACTTCTGGAGGAAGCAAGGCTTAGCATAAATTCATCAAATTTCGTGGACAACTTCAATTTGTGCTCCTAGTGAGTTTAACCGCTGGGCTAAGTCTTCATAACCCCTGTTGATAGTATAAACATTTCTCAGCATAGATGTGCCTGGAGCTGCCAGCATACCAATTAGTAGCATTACTGCTGGGCGTATGCCGCTTGGGGCAACCATATCGGCCGATCGCCACTTAGTCGGTCCGTTAATAAATACGCGGTGCGGATCGGCGAGTTCTAAATCAACACCAATCTTTTTCATCTCGGCGTACATTAAGGCGCGGTCTTCGTAAACCCAGTCGTGAACAAGGGTGCGGCCCTTGGCGACAGCAACAATTGGCAGGAAATACGGCAGGTTGTCTATATTGAGTCCTGGGAATGGTCGACCGTATAGTTTGTCTTCTGGCGCTATAAGTTCTCCGTTGTGTTGGTAAACTGTAATATCAACTAAGTCTGTATGTCCGTTACCGGCTTTGTATGAGTCACCTTGCTTGTATTGAAGCCCCATCTTTTCGAGCTTTAACATTTCCAATTCCATGAAGTCGATAGGTACTCGCTTAACAGTGATAGATGAATTGGTTGCGATAGCAGCGGAAATAAAGGTCATTGCCTCAACCGGGTCTTCGCTAGGGGCGTAAGTGACATTTTTTTTGATTTCGCGGACGCCGCGGACCTTTAATGTGGTTGTGCCGATTCCGTCAATTTTGACACCCAGCTTTTGTAAAAAGAAGCACAGGTCTTGCACCATATAATTGGCGCTTGCCATTTTAATAATTGTTTCGCCCTCAAACCTAGCTGCAGCCATTAATACGTTTTCCGTTGTGGTATCACCGGATTCATATAGTACCACCGGTCTTTTCGGTTGGGTCCGGCGTGTGCTGATGTTGTAATACCCGCTGGTTGTTTCTATCTTGCAGCCAAATTCTTCTAGTGCGTAAATATGAGGAAGAACCGTTCTCTTGCCTAGTTCGCAGCCGCCGGCGTACGGTATTTTAAACGTTCCAAATTCGTGCATTAATGGTCCACTCAGCATGATTACCGTTCGGGTTTTACGGGCTGCAACTCGGTTCATTTTTTCTAGGTTAAGTTTGGTTGGTGGTTTTATTTCTAGTTCGTTGTCTGGCAGCCACCTAACCTTTACACCTATACTGGTTAATACTTCGACAATACGATTGACCTCCTCGATTCGAGCAACTCGCTTGAGCCGAGTGGTTCCTTTATTAAGCAGGCTTGCGCAGAGCAGGGCAACGGCGGCGTTTTTAGATGTTTTGAGTTCTATCTCACCCTTTAGTTGGAGGCCGCCAGTAATCTTTAGATTTACCGTGTCGCTGATGGTTATAAGTTGTTTGTTGAGCACGTCGCTGATGCGTCCAAGAGTGTCTAAGCTGAGGTTTTGTTTGCCATGCTCTATTCTGTTAACTGCTGACTGAGAAGTGCCGAGTTTTTTAGCGAAGGCTGCCTGCGTTAGACCACGCTCTTGTCGTATTTGGTAAATTAAGTTGCCAATTTTCTGGTTGGTTTCTTGCATAAAACCATCAAATAATATCACACGTGGTATATATACGTCTACTGTTTCCATACTGGTACAATAGACCTATGTTGTAAGCTAGTCAGTGCATACCAAAATAGGAAAAACCTAACTTAATGGAGAAAACCATGACAGATAAAGACATATTTGCACTGATAAAAAAAGAAGAACAAAGACTAAGAGAAGGCCTAGAACTAATTCCAAGCGAGAACTATGTATCTCGTGAAGTGTTAGACGCAACGGGCAGCGTATTTACCAATAAATATTCAGAAGGTTATCCTGGTAAGCGCTACTACGGTGGCCAAGAGAACACCGACAAGATTGAGTTGCTGGCTATAGATCGAGCCAAGAGACTATTTGGCGCCGACCACGCCAACGTTCAGCCGCACTCTGGTGCCCAGGCCAATGAAGCCGTTTACCACGCTTGGTTGAACCCGGGCGATACTGTGCTGGCCATGGACCTAAGTCATGGTGGACACCTAACCCACGGCGCACCGGTGACAGTCCTTGCCCGCACCTACAATTTTGTGCGTTACAAAATGAAAGATATTTCTACAGGAGAAATTGATTACGTTGCACTCCGAGAAGTTGCCATTAAGAACAAACCAAAAATCATTATGGCCGGCTTTTCTGCTTATCCGCGGGAGTTGGACTATGCCAAGTTTGCCGAAATAGGCAATGAAGTTGGCGCACTATTGGTTGCCGATATGGCACATATTGCTGGTTTGATAGCTGGCGGTGTTGCTAAAAACCCATTTGATTATGGCTTCCATGTCATTAGTACGACAACCCACAAGACTTTGCGCGGACCGCGCGGTGGGATGATATTGAGCCGGGGAACTGTTAGCAACCCAATGAAAGCGCCAGAAAAAACAATAGAAAATATCCCCACACTAATTGATAGATCTGTTTTTCCTGGTATTCAAGGTGGTCCTCTGATGCACGTTATTGCTGCAAAGGCGGTGGCCTTCAATGAAGCCCTAATGCCGGAATTTAAGATTTATGCTGCTCAGATTGTCAAGAATGCAGCTGTGCTGGCCGATGAGATGAAAAAAAGAGACTTCCAGCTAGTTACCGGAGGCACCAGTAATCACCTAATACTGGCGGATGTTAACAAAAGTTTTGGTCTGGACGGCAAAGTTGTTGAAGAAGTTCTGGACAAAATCGGTCTGACTCTCAACAAAAACAGTGTTGCCGACGACCCACTACCACCATTTACTCCAAGTGGCATCAGGCTAGGCACCCCGGCACTAACTACTAGGGGATTGGTTGAGAAAGACATGGCGACATTAGCAGAATGGATGAAACAGGCCATAGACAATAGAGACGATGAGAAAATATTAGCCAAGATTAGGGCCGAAGTTAAGGACTTTGCCTTAAAATATCCCCTTCCCAGCGATCTGTAGAAATACTTGACTAGTCAAGTATTTCTACTCGCTAACGACTAACGACTGCGCTATGGTAGTAGCTCAGGTTCTTGTTCTAGCGTAACACCAAAAACTCCGTTAACTTTGTCGACAATCTTTTTCTTAAATTTCAGCAGATCATCTGTAGTCTCGGCCTTTTCGTTGATAAAGACAAGGTTTTGGGCGTGCCAGGTAGCCATGCCTGTTTCTGCGTCGTGGAAATTGTTAAACCCAGTATTTTCTACCAACCATCCAGCGGACAATTTGATTTTGCCATCAACCGTAGGCCAAGACTTTATGTCGGGGTGGTGGCCTTTTATGCTTTCAAAATGTTCAGCGTCTATGATGGGGTTTGTAAAGAATGACCCACAGTTACCTATTTTGGAGGGGTCTGGCAACTTATTACTTCGTATGTCTTTGACTGCGTCTCGAATTGTTTGAGGCGTGTGTTCTAAAATTCCGTGCGCATCTAAGTAACGTTGTAAAACTTCGTAGTAAGGAGGTCGGGGCCCGGATTTGTTAAGTTTTAATATTACCGAAGTTATAACAAAACGTCCTTTGTCTTCTTTTTTGAATCGACTAGATCGGTACTTAAAACCACATTGTCCAGCGGAGATTGCGCCAAATGCTTGTTCGTGTGCGTCATAAGCTTCAACCTCTACTGCAAAATCAGCTAATTCTCGTCCGTATGCACCAATATTTTGCACGGGCGCAGCCCCGACGGTGCCGGGTATCATGGACAAGAATTCCAGGCCACTCCAGCTGTTGTTAACAGTCCATTCCACGCAGTCGTCCCAGTATTCACCGGCTGCCAATCGAATAGTGACGGTCTTATCATCTTCGCTCAAGAGGTACTTACCGGGAATCTTGTTAACTATCAAAAGCCCGTCAAACCCTTCGTCTTTCCATATGATATTACTGCCGATACCAATTACTCGCCATGGTGCATTATTGTCATGGGCAAATTTAATACACTGTGGAATTTCTTCTTCGTCTGTCACATACACCAACCACTTGGCCAGACCGCCAAGTCGCATTGTGCTGTACATACGCAGGTCAACGTTTTCTAGTGGTTTTTTCATAGCTTAGGCATTAGCTTTATCATTCGCTAGCCTTATTATAAACGGTTGCAGTACAATAGGGTGTATATGAATGACAAATCCGCCCAAGCACCATATAGAGGTCTGGGTAATAGGCTCAAAACGTTACGTGAAAAAGCCATGGAATCTTTGGCTGATACATCTGGGGCAGTAGAGATAGATGTAGGGCAACTGGCCAGCTATGAACTAGGACAAGCAAGGCCAGCAGAAGACGTACTGATGCTGTTGCTTAGCCATTTTGACGTTAAGGATGACGAATCAGTGGGTATATGGGAGCTGGCTGGCTACGGTATGCAAAAGCCAATGGGAATAATCGGTATTAGTGAAGAGTTGCTGGGTGATTTTACATTCCCGTTGCCTGGTGTCACACCCAAAATACTCTTTACCGATACTGTTGATGTCATAGTCAACAACTACGGCGTAGTTATGAATTTCATGCAAGGAAGTGGCAGTGCAGGACAACCAGCTTCTATTGCAAAGGTTGGTATGAGTCGAGAACACGCGAAAAGTGTTTTACATATACTGCAAGCCACTCTAGCCCAGACTGAAAAACCAGTCCAACCACGCCGTCTACCCACCCCAGACAAAGCAACCCCTGACGAAACCGCCAAAAACTGATATAATCACATCTGTTACCAAGCCCTATATAGAACAGTTACGGCTTTTCTTCAGGGAAAGGTAGCAGGCACGGTTCCGCTGCAAGCGGAATTTGGATTCACTCCAAAAGTGTCGTTGATGAGAAAACCGTAGGTTGTCTCATCAAGGTTTGTGCGCCCGTAGCTCAGCGGATTAGAGCACTGGTCTTCGGAACCAGGTGTCGTAGGTTCGAATCCTGCCGGGCGTACCACGCTCGCTTAGGCGAGCATTTAACATTTTGCAGCTTTCATTTATCATTTATTTTTCATTGACCATTGGTCATTGATAATCTTTGAAAATTGAAAAATGTGAATTGAAAATTGTCCGCCCACAGCGGACTATGGGCCAGTAACTCAGCTGGTTAGAGTGTCTGCCTCTTAAGCAGAATGTCGAGGGTTCGAGTCCCTCCTGGCCCTCCAAGTCGCCTAGGCTTAAAACAAGAATTGGTTACCTCTGTTTTCGATATAATTCATAAATAAGGAGAATAACTATGAAGAAAACGACTTGCAAGAATCTTGGTGGAGCGTGTGATGAAATAATTGTAGGCGAAACAGCTGGTGAAATGGGCGAAAATAGCAAACAACACGTTATGAAATTAGTACAGGCTGGGGATGAACGTCATAAAAAAGCAATGGAAGAAATGATGGCTTTAGGCCAAGAAGACCAGCAAAAGTGGTACAAGGAATTTGAAGATAGTTTTGATTCGTTTGAAGATGCATGAATATTAAAATCCATATTAGACACGGCGTACGATAAAATGTTGGTAGATGAAACTTCTTAATGGTGCCGAATTGGCTGGGTTTATAAAAGAACGGCACGCTCAACAGGTGCGGTCTATGCAGCACACCAAGGTGGTACCAAAGTTGGCAATAGTTCAGGTAAAAGACGACCCAGTTATCAACACTTACGTGCGACTCAAGCAACAGTACGGCGAAGATGTTGGAATAGCGGTTGAGGTGCACAAACCAAAACAGGCAGACTGTGCACACCTGATTGAGTCATTGAACAAAGACGAGTTAGTGCACGGCATTATTGTCCAGCTACCGCTTGAAAATACAGACCAGACGGATGAAATTACCAACTTGGTAGCACCAGAAAAAGACGTGGACGCCTTGGGTTTAAAACCCAACTTTGACCCGGCTACACCGACGGCTATTCTCTGGTTACTGGCTGGATACAATATTGATCTTGCTGGCAAACATATTTTACTAGTCGGCAGAGGCAAGTTAGTTGGTGCACCTCTAGAAAAGATCTTAAAGGAAGCAGGCCATACAGTGCTGGTGGCTGGTCGAGGTGATGATGTTGCTGCAATGGCTGCCGAATCTGAAGTAATCATTACGGCTACAAGTAGCCCGGGAGTAATAAATAGTGCTATGGTGCGGCCAGGAACAGTGGTTGTAGATGCCGGTGTGGCAGGGGAAGAGGGTATGACTGTGGGAGATGTAAGCCCAGACCTTTACGTGCGAGATGACATTACAATAACCCCTCAAAAAGGCGGCGTTGGCCCGCTAACAGTCTGCGCTCTTTTTGATAATGTAATCAGGGCTGTTACAGAACAAAAATTGCATAAATCCAACTAGCAAAATCCTTCTCAAGGCGATATTGTAGATACAATTAATAGGAGGTTTCAGTATGATAAGTTTTTTCTCACAAGCAGACATTCAACCGGTTTTATACACAACTACTACTACTACTACTACTACTACTACATCATCGGGCATATCGGCTTTCTGGATTATTGCCTACTTAGTATTTATTCTTGCCCTGGTTGTTGCTCACTGGAAAATATTTGAAAAAGCGGGGGAGAAAGGCTGGAAATCCTTAATTCCGGTCTGGAGTACCATCGTAATACTACGAATAGTCGGTTTTTCACCTTGGTTCATCTTGCTATTCTTAGTCCCAATTGTAAACTTTGTATTTATAGTAGTTGTTGCTTATAGGGTTGCTAAAGCCTTCGGATATGGGGTAGGCATGACTATCCTAGAGTTTGTATTCGGAATTGGAGCTTTAATTATTGGTTTTGGTGAATCAAAATACCTTGGTCCTGATGGGCAGAAAAGCAACACACCTAAAGCCAAAGAGGCGTAGTTAAGCGGCCTAGACCATAAGCTGAGGTCCGCATGAAATGCAGAATAGGTGTATTTGACTCTGGGGTCGGTGCAATATCTGTAATTAGTGCAATTAAGAAAGAACTGCCGGACCTAGAGATTGTCTATAAAGATGACAAAACACATCTGCCCTATGGGTCTAAAACCGCAGAACAGATCCATAACTACGTTCGGCCAATCTTTCAAGAATTTATTAGCGAGGGCTGCAAAGTCATTGTTGTGGCATGTAACACTGTTACAACCAATCTGATAGAAGACCTTCGCCGTGAATTTGATGTGCCTATGGTGGGTATGGAACCAGCCATAAAACCGGCAGCCGAAGCCACCAAAAGCGGAGTAATTGCTGTTTGTGCCACACCGCGAACACTGACCAGTACAAGATATAAATGGCTCAAGAGCGAATACGCAAAAGGTGTGGATATCTTAGAGCCTGACTGTAGCGATTGGGCTATGATGATAGAAAACCAATCAGTGGATCGCGACAAAATCGCAAATATTATTGAAGATTTGTGTCAAAAGAATTCCGACCAAATTGTACTTGGCTGCACTCACTACCACTGGATCGAACAACTGATAAAAGATGTCGCTGGTGATAGAGCGGCGGTGATTCAACCAGAGCAGCCAGTTATTGAACAGCTAAAAAGAGTCATTGCTAGTCTTTAATCACTATTTGGGCCGTATCTGTCTTCTGTCTTGATGCATTTTCTAGGCGATCGTCTAAGAAATGCATCACAATAATCCACTATATCTTGATTATTTCAGGGATTTTACTGCTTGCTTGAATTGGTTGCCGCGGTCTTTGTAGTCTTCAAACAGACCAAAACTAGCACAACCGGTGGAAAGCAACACAACATCACCTTTTTTGGCACGCATTTTAGCCTCTTTAACGATTTTAGTCATTGTGTCGAGCCCTTCGGTAATGCTGCTATAGCCCTTCATACGTAGCAACCTGGCAATGGCTGGGCCTGTATCACCAATGGCAACAACATGTCTCATGTTACCTGTAACAACAGTGTTAGTTAATTCTTCGAAGAACGCGCCCTTGTCAGACCCACCCAAAATTATTACTTTGGGACTTGCAAAGGACTGCGATGCAACAATTGCTGTCTCAGGGGTTGTTCCGAAGGAATCGTCATAGTATTTTACCCCGCCAAGCGTGCGTACAAACTCTAGGCGGTGTTCTAGTCCTTTAAAGCTTGATAATACTGCCGCCGATCCGTCAAGGCTTCCAGTGGCTTCCTGAACGGCCGTTAGGGCTGCGCAGATATTCTGCAAGTTGTGCACGCCAAGCAATTTTACCTTAGAAACAGGGATAATTTCTTTGTGATTATACCCACTGACAATACAGTCGTTCTTTACAAAGACACCGGACGGCGCAAAGTAAGGGATTTTGCTGCCTTTTGAGGCAAAGGTAATTTTTTTAGACAGATTATTTTCGCCATAATATATGGCTACATCTGACTCTTTTTGATGGGTAAATAGATTGGTTTTAGCAGATGTATAGTCGACCATGTCTTCATGCCAATTGAGGTGTTCTGGCACCACCATCAGGCAGACACCCATATGAGGTGAAAACTTAGCGTCAGACAGCTGAAAACTAGACAATTCCAGCACCACCCAGTCACCCTTTTTGATTTTTGGCAACATCTTGAGGGGCGCAATACCAATGTTGCCACCCAGATGTACTGTTTTGCCTTGAACTCCCAACAGTTTGGCTATTAGGGTAGAAGTTGTTCCTTTCCCCTTGGTGCCGGTCACTCCAATTGTGTTTTTGGTGGGGCATTTTTGCATAAATTCGTTATAGCTGGTTGTTATTTTTGATTGGATATCGGAAATGCCAGCATTGGCAGAAAGGATTTTTTGCGAGTTGAGTCCGGCGGTCCGTACCAATACATCGAACTGACCTAGATCTGCTAAGTAATCATCACCTAGCTTTTTTTTGTATTTCTTCGGGAGCTTCAGGTCTGTATTTTCATCACAAACCGTAATTTCATTGCCCAGCTTATACCAATAATCAGCCGACACCTTTCCTTCTATACCATAACCAAGAATAGCAACCTTCATCCCTCTATAATAACCCAAACCATAGCTGTGATAGGTTGAACCTTTCACATAATCACTTTTATGAAGAACACGAATTGTGTACGCTACATGTGAAAGGTTCAACCTATCACATGCCAAGTGCTAATATTGTTAAAGAATTTGCGCAGGACCAAGTTTATCACGTGTATAACCGTGGAGTTGAAAAGCGTGATATCTTCCTGGATGATCAAGACTACTCAGTTTTCATAGGACTATTAAAAAAATACTTAACCGGCAAGACTACTAACAATAACAATAGACATGCATTTTCGTCTCTAAAAGGTAGAATAGATCTTCTATCATTTTGTCTGATGCCCAATCATTTTCATCTTCTTTTCTACCAAAAAGATGAGAAGGCGCTGACACAATTAATGAGAAGAGTTAATACGGGCTATGTTATGTATTTCAATAATCGATATGGAAGAGTAGGTAGTTTGTTCCAGGGGATATACAAAGCATCTCTTGTAGAAAAGGACGATTACCTGCACCGCGTATCAAGATATATACATGCAAATCCAGATGATCTTGAAAATTGGCCTTATTCTAGCTTTCAATATTATAAAGGTAATAGAGAAGCTGATTGGTTGAAGACAGATACGATTTTGGAGCTTTTTGATAATAACAAGGGAGAGTATATTGAATTCGTCCGAGAGTATTCAGAGTCTAAAAATGAAGCAACGGATATTCGATGGCAACTTGCGGATTTGGGTGAGTCACATTTGTGATAGGT
>JAYTJL010000034.1:0-2686 GCA_043731125.1 Candidatus Saccharimonadota bacterium | reverse complement strand
TCCATTTTGTTTAGATAAACTAAGATTGATGGCACACCTACTTGCTTAGCAAGCAAAACGTGCTCACGTGTTTGAGGCATAGGACCATCAGCGGCAGATACAACCAAAATAGCACCGTCAATTTGAGCAGCACCCGTAATCATGTTCTTGATATAGTCGGCGTGGCCTGGCATATCTACGTGGGCGTAGTGTCGCTTTTCTGATTCGTACTCTTGGTGAGAAGTAGCAATGGTAATACCACGTGCTTTTTCTTCTGGTGCTTTATCTATTTGATCATAAGCTACCGACTTATTAACGTCGCTTGGAAGTCGCTTAGATAATACTGTTGTGATAGCTGCGGTTAGTGATGTTTTGCCATGGTCAACGTGGCCCATTGTGCCGACGTTTACATGAGGCTTGCTGCGGTCAAAATCTGCCATTTTGAATTCTTCTCCCTTGCCCGCCAAAGTTTCTTTGAAATTTTAGGTGGGTAAATTTATTAATTGTTCCTGCGGGGCACTAAATATAAACACCCACACAATATACCAAGACATTATAAGATAAAACCTCTACCGTTGTAAAGGGGTTTTCAGGCTGCTTCTGGAAAAACAATCGAATGCACACCTACATCCTTACCGTTTTTAATCATTTGCCTAGCCAGACTCCTCTTTTCATCTGCTCCAAACTGGATGACATTCTTAATGCCCTGAACAACCAGCATTTCTTCAGCTGCCTGCCAATCAGCCGATTCTATCATCTGTTGCAGCAAGTGATTAATGATGGCCTGACGTGAATCAAGATAGAAAGAACCGTTTGCCGCAATTCGAATTGCTGGATCACCGATCCCCGCACTTTCTAACAATACTGTCATCGGCTCGATAGTTTCGGTCTGTAACTCATGATGGGCGGCCTGTTGAATTGGTAAATACGCAGACAGTTTGGCTTTAATTTGTGCTAGTTTTCCTGCGGCAGTTTCTACAGCATATTCTTGACCTGTTAATGTATGCACTGTTTTATCAAGGAATACGCCAATTGTTGCACCAGTACCTTTTATAGCAACCTCAAGTTCATCTCTGTGAGGCCCTATTACAGGCATCATCCGCCCATTTTTATCGTGTGCGACTGCATGCATTATTTTGGCTCTTTCGGCCACCATTCCTACAATTTCATGATCAACTTCAAATGAATTCCGCTCTCCGCCTGCCCCTCTGATTGCCGAAACTCCAACTGCCGGATACAGCCCCATACTCAGTCCTGTCACCACGGCAGGCTCTGGGTTGCTCTCCAGCCAAGCTCGATATTTTGCCAGTCCCACGGTGGCTATCGCAGGCTGAGCAATCCTAGTGTCTTGTAAATGATGGGTGTTATCGCCAAAACAAGCACGCGACATGTCTACGCCAGTGGCCTCGCTGGCTAACCTAAACACTTCGCGAGCTGCTGCGAAACGCCTGTATACATCTTCACCCATGCCATCCCACTGAGTACCTTGCCCGTCAAAAACTGCCAATACGTCCTCTGCTCCAAATATGCGCTTTGTCATTTCTTC
Source organism: Candidatus Saccharimonadota bacterium (assembly GCA_043731125.1). Classification (GTDB taxonomy): domain Bacteria; phylum Patescibacteriota; class Saccharimonadia; order Saccharimonadales; family UBA10212; genus JAYTJL01. The sequence continues at coordinate 1,161 of JAYTJL010000034.1, read as the reverse complement.
TGAGGTTGACATCTAGCTCACTAGGGGATCCTGTTTGCCATAGTCAAACTGAGAAGATGCTCTGTAATTCACTATATCAGTAGCTCTGCCTCTAGCTCTGTCGAGCCTTAATTCAAAAAGGGGTAATCGCCTACTAACATCTTTTTTATATACTTCTGCTTCCAAAAATACACCTCTCACTGCTACAACACCAGCACTCTCAACAACATCCACTCTACCGATAGGCTCGCTACTTAAATCTAGGGGTGGAAAATAAATATCAAATCCGAATACTTTGTCACCATCAAGCATATATAAGCATATTCTATAACTACCTACCGGCTTTGGCAATGCTGTCCTGGGCTATATTTCCAGGCACACGGCGCAGTGGCTTAGCCCTGTGTCAAGATTTTACACCGAGTCTTCTTTACTCAGCATCATATCGGCAACTATACCCTTCTTAACTTGTCTGAATTCCCAACGAAGAATTAGTGAGCCTACTACACCCATAGCTCCTTTCCGCTGTAAGCTTTTGATTGTACTTTGAGCTGTTACTAAATCATCTTTGCCGTGAAGCGCATGAGCACCCAACTCAACGATCACATCACGCTCCAATTGCCTTCTTTCGCTATACTTCATTTCTTGTCGTACTCTAACGTTCATGCCAACGTCATCAACTTCCCTACTACTCAGGCCTTCTGGCAGCTCTTCGACTAGGTCTCCAAAACCTGAAATATCTTTTGCAAGAGATGCTTCTGCTAGCCCGACTGCAACTTCCTTATCTAGAAAATGAGTTCGGTTAGGTTCTTGTTCCATGATTATTTGCCAGATTTGGCGATAATTTCCTGGGCAACGTTGCCTGGAACGTCGGCGTAGTGGTCAAGTTCCATACTACTGGCTGCTCGGCCCTGGGTATTGCTACGAAGGTTGGTTGTGTAGCCGAACATCTCACCAAGTGGTACAAAAGCGGTAATCTGTTTTATACCATTTACCAGGTCTTCCATACTTTCAATACGTCCGCGCTTGGCATTTAGGTCGCCTATAACATCACCCATGAAGTCTTCAGGTGTTACAACAACAACTTTCATTATTGGCTCCAAGATGACTGGACCAGCGTTCTTAACACCTTCCTGGATAGCCATACTGCCAGCAATCTTAAAGGCCATTTCCGAACTATCGACA
>JAYTJL010000033.1:0-4162 GCA_043731125.1 Candidatus Saccharimonadota bacterium | reverse complement strand
CATAATTGTGCCACTTATAAAATCCTGCTGGCAGGTATGAAGCTCTTGGGTCGGACGCCATGTCGTTGACTATGTAGGCAGTCTCTGGCCGTATAACTTGCTTGCCTTTTGGTGCTTTCCATTGGTAAAACGGTTTGGTGCTACTTTTAGAATCGTAGATTTTTAGAATGTAGGTATGGGGAATTGCTTTTCCAAGCCGTGATATTGATGCTAGTCCGTTAACGTGGTTGTCTAGGTGCAAGTAGGCACCGTCGCCTAGTGCTGAGGCACCGTAGCAAGCCGACTGCTCAGCTTTGGTGGCGGTGTTGACATCTGCCCCTGGGTTGAAACACTTATAGGCATTAGGCACTGCCATGAGGTCGTTAGCCATGTTAATTACTTTATCTGTGCCAACTGTCAGCATGGCTTTAACTGCCGGAACGTTGCGCGACCCGCCAAGTGCGTAGCGAAGAGTCATTGGGCCGGGATAGCGAAAGTCATAGTCTTGCAAACAGTTGCTATTACCTTTGGGCGGTGGCAAGCCTTTTATGGTGCAGGGATAGCCAGGTAGAGCGCCTTGAACGTCATAGAGTACCGACCCGGCACCTACATTGCTCTTATTTTCTATGAAGGCGGCATAGTCGTATGGTTTGAAACTAGAACCAGGCGATAAGTTCCACTGGGAGTAGTTGATTTTGCCGTATTCTTCATTTAAAAAGTCGGTGCCACCAACCGAAGCTACAACTTGCCCAGTGTCCACCTCTTGGGCGATTAAAGCCTGAGCGTCTGCGCCGCGTGACAGAGCGTTTTTAATGTTGTCTTGAACAACTTTCTCGGCAATTTCTTGCAACTTGAGATCCATAGTAGTTATAACCTTCCAGCCACCCGCACTACAGTTACCCTGGGCGTCCGAACAGCGTTTGAGGATTTCGTTCTTAGCCGACAGTACAAAGTAAGGGTTTTTGATGCCGGCGTACTTTTCTTGTTGTGGCTGGACTGTTGCTAAGATGTCGAATTTTTTAGCTTCGGTGGCTTGTTTTTTGGTGATCTTACCTGTCTCAAGCATGGAATCGATGACGTATTGATAACGGGCTGTAAAAGCGTCTTTGTCAAAATAGTCTGTAACGTACGGCGAATAGATAGAAGGTGATTTTGGAATGACCGCTAGCATAGCGGCTTCTGGCAACGTTAAGTCTTTGGCACTTTTATGGAAATAGTCAGAGGCGGCCGCTTGCACGCCGTGGTTGACGCCGCCGTACGGAGCTATATTAAGATAACCGGTCAAAATCTCTTCTTTGGTGTAGCTGCGTTCTAGTTCTACCGCTAGAATTAGCTCTTTAATTTTGCGGCTTACGGTACGTTCTTCCGTCCAGCTCTGGGTTTGTTTGGCGAGCTGCTGCGTTATAGTAGACCCACCTTGCCGGCCGCCCTTATTAAAGACATTGTTAACAGCTGCCCTGGCAATTCCACGGATAGCAAAACCCTTCTCGTTATAAAAGTTGCGGTCTTCGGTGGCAATGGTGGCATCTTTAATGTACTGAGAAATTTCTTTGCTCTCTACCGGTACTCTTTTTACTCCGTTGTAGTCTTGCCATAGCAGTGTTTGGCCTGTTTTGTCGTAATAACTGATACTACCCCCTAGGTTGCTGCCAGAAATGTCGGTAATACTGGGCAAGTCTTTCCTAAAATAGGCAAAAACACTCAGCATAGCCACAACCCCTACTATTATGAGCAGGCCAGTGATTTTAAGGGCCATAATTACGCCGTCGCGGCTAAACCAATAGGCTGCCAGCCGTTTGGGGTGCAGTCTCCAAACCATTCTTTTTAGGCGTGATTTTGGCAGTCCCTGTAGTCTTTCTACGCGTCGGCGAGACTTAGCTGCTCGCATGCCCGTCCATTTACCCCCGACTGTAGAGTGCACTTTCAGTACCGTTCCTTTGCGGGTGGTAACAAATTTCTTGTTGTTTGACATGGGTGATCGCCTGGCGCGGTTCTTGCCGGAACGTTTGATATTCATATTCAGCATCAATTATACCAAATTGAGGGTTAAAACCTGCCTTGATTATGCTTATTCTTGAGTTTGTGTCGCTTAACTGCTAGTAGCTGGGATATAATGTATCCAACATGAAACTATCAGAAGATCTAGCTTGGCGGGGGTTAATTAAGGACAAAACCTTCGCTGACAACTCGTGGCTGGACAACCCTCAGACCTTTTACCATGGAGTTGATGCCTCAGATAATAGTCTGACTATTGGCAACCTGGCGGTGATAATACTGGCTCGCCGTTTGCAAGACGCCGGCTGGAAAGCGGTGTTGCTTGCTGGCGGAGCCACAAGTCTAATTGGTGACCCGGGAGGAAAAAACACCGAACGCGAACTGAAGTCCAGAGAAGAAATCGAAGCCAATATAAAAGGTATTAAGAATCAAATAAACCAGCTCTTTGCCGGCCGTGAATTTACGCTGGTTGATAACTATGACTGGTTTGCTGGCGTAGGCTACTTAGAATTTTTGCGTGATGTTGGCAAACACTATTCTATGACAGAACTAATGCAGCGCGATTTTGTGGATGAACGAATGGGGGAGGGTGGAAGTGGTATCAGTTACGCCGAATTTAGCTATTCTCTGGTACAGGGCTACGATTTTTGGCACCTACACAAAAACCACAATGTAATACTACAAATTGGTGGGTCTGACCAGTGGGGCAATATGCTCTCGGGAGTGCCGTTAATACGAAAAAAGGATAACGCCGAAGCACATGCCATGAGTATGCCGCTCGTAATTAATAAATCTACAGGTGTTAAATTTGGCAAATCAGAAGGCGGGGCGGTATGGCTGGACGAGGGCAAGACAACTCCTACGGAATTTTATCAATTCTGGGTGAATGTGAACGACGAAGACGTTTTTGACTATCTAAAAATCTATACATTCTTATCCAGAGAAGAAATAGAAGAAATCGAGCGTGCTCATAGTCCTGATGCGTCTAAGCGACTAGCACAAGTAAGGCTGGCACAGGCCGTAACTGAGTTAGTCCATGGTGAGAAGCAACGCAGTAATGCCGAAGTTGCGACTAAATACTTGACTAGTCAAGTAAATTTATCAGAGGCAACGGAAGCTGAATTGACTGAACTCAAGAAAAGCATAGCTGTGTTTGGCACCACAGAAGGCGGTTTGATACCAGAAGCACTAGTGGCTACTAAATTAGCAGCGTCAAATTCTGATGCTAGGCGTCTATTGCAAGGTGGCGCCATATATATAGACGGTGTAGGCGTTAGCCGAGATAAATTTGAAAGCAAAGACTTCACAAGCGGTAGGCTACTTTTACGCCGAGGTAAGGCGTTTAAAGACACCGCTCTGATAGAATTAAAGTGAATGAAAGAACGACTACCTGATATACCTGATGCGGACGAGAATACCAAGGATCCAATTCCTCTTTTTGATTTTGATGCCGGAATAGTAAGAAATGTAAGTGAAGAAACCCTGGGCAACTTAATAAGGGCCGCGGTGAATGAAGGTAGCCTCATGGCGACGTCGGGAGGAAATGGTGCTGGTCCGTCACATGAAGAACAAAAATAATGAAGAAAGTATCATGAATAAAGCAAAGACCAAAGCCACTCCAAAACCTATCAGCCACAAGCCATCAGCCTTCAGCCAGACGGTGTCTGGGGCAGACCAATACAACGACCCAACACATAACTACCAAGATTACTGGCAAGGCCGAGACTATGAACATGCTGCCGAAGAGCTGGCTATTAGTCGATTGCTAAAGAAAAAACGGTTTAAGCACGCAGTAGACGTTGGCGGTGGCTACGGCCGACTAAGCAAATACCTAACGGCGTTTGCAGACCACGTAACCTTGGCAGAGCCATCAAAGCAGCAACTTGATATGGCTAAGACTTTCTTGAAAGATGTTAAGAATGTCGACCAACAGTTGCTCCAAGCATCTGATTTGAAATTCAAAGACAGGGAGGTAGACCTGGTGATGATTGTAAGGGTGTTGCACCATATTCCAGACCCAGCTGCTGAGTTTAAAGAAATTTCACGTATTTTAAAACCCGGGGGCACATTCCTGCTGGAATTTGCCAACAGTGCCCACGGGCTAAACCAAGTCCGTTTTGCCATGAAACGCAAGCGAGTTCCGCGCAAACCTATAGATGCACGCAAAGAAACCAATGCTAGCGGCGAG
>JAYTJL010000032.1:0-4699 GCA_043731125.1 Candidatus Saccharimonadota bacterium | reverse complement strand
TTATCAGTTATCAGTTATCAGTTATCAGTTATCAGTTATCAGTTATCAGTTATCAGTTATCAGTTATCAGTTATCAGTTATCAGTTATCAGTTACTCTGGACTCTTGACTCTTGACTCTGTACTCTTATGATATGTTTGTTGACAGAGTAGAGGTACGGCTAGAAGCGGGCAACGGTGGTAATGGAGCCATGAGTTTTCATCATGATAAATTTAGTGCCAAGGGTGGTCCTGACGGCGGTGATGGTGGTCATGGTGGCAACATAGTATTGCAGGCCAGCAATAACGAAAACACACTAGCTGCTTTTCGGTATAAGAAGTTATTAAAAGCACCCGACGGGGCAGCTGGTACCCAAGCAAAAAAACACGGCCGAAGCGCCAAAGACCTAATAGTCAAGGTACCTGTTGGCACTGTAGTTAGTTGCGACGGAGACGAACTGGCAGACCTAAACGAAGACGGCATGGTAGCAATTATTGCCAAAGGTGGCAAAGGTGGGTTTGGTAATGCTCATTTTGTGAGTTCTACTCGCCAGGCCCCACGCGTCGCCGAAAAAGGCGATAAAGGCGAAATGTTGGACGCTGAGTTCGAACTTAAAATGATTGCCGACGTTGGCATAATTGGATTGCCGAATGCCGGTAAGTCAACACTGCTTTCTGTAATAAGTAACGCCAAACCAGAAATTGCTAACTATCCGTTCACAACACTGCACCCTAATCTCGGAGTGGTGGATGTAGACGGTAAAAACAGTTTATTGTTTGCTGATATCCCTGGACTGATAGAAGGTGCGAGCAAAGGCAAAGGGCTGGGCGATGAATTTCTTCGCCACATAGAGCGCACTAGCGTACTTTTGCATCTAGTGGATGCCTACAGTGAAACAATTGCAGTTGATGTGAAAACCATAAACACAGAACTTCAGAATTATAAAATCGACCTTTCGGCAAAGCCACAAATTGTTGCACTCAGTAAAATTGAAGGAATGGACAAAAAGACCGTTACTGCCAAACTGCGTCAATTGTCAAAATCAGCCAAAAAAGGTAGTCAAGTTATGGCGTTTTCGGCTCTGAGTAAAGATGGGTTGGACGGTCTCCTCAAGCAGGCGCTCACAGTAGTAGCCAAAAAACGTCTAACGGATGCAAAAGAGGCAGAAAAAGTACCCAAAGTACCAGTAATTGGTGCTTCTGTAGATGAAGATGCTTGGACTGTCGAAGTCATAAAAGACGTTTTTGTAGTGCGCGGAGTAAAGATAGAAAGGTTTGCGGATCGTACCCGATTTGATGATTTTCACGGCCTACAACGATTCCGGGACATTATGGCAAAAATGGGCATATCCTCTGAACTTGAAAAACTCGGAATCGAACCAGGACAGACAGTTCAAATAGGTACACCACCTAATGCAACCCTAGAGTTTTAGGTGAGCAAGCCTACACTGTATTTTTACGACCTTGAGACTAGTGGGATTAATTCTCGCACGGCTCGGATAATGCAATTTGCTGGGCAACGGACCGACATGGACTTGAGCCCGGTAGGGGAACAGGACAACATCTTGGTAAAGTTATCTGCAGATGTGTTGCCGGAGCCAGATGCTGTTATGGTACATGGTATTACACCTCAAAAGACACTAAGTGATGGTATTACAGAAGCAGAACTCGCAAAATACTTAACAAGTCAAGTATTTACGCCCGGCACTATTGCCGTTGGCTATAACAACATCCGTTTTGATGATGAATTTATACGGTTTCTATTCTGGCGCAACTTCACCGACCCGTACGAATGGCAATGGAAGGATGGCCGAGGCAAATGGGACACACTAGATATAGTTAGAATAACAAGGGCATTACGACCAGAAGGCCTGGAATGGCCATTTGCAAGCGATGGTCGGCCGAGTAACCGGCTAGAAGATATGGCGGCTATTAACAAATTGGTACACACTAGCGCACATGACGCTGGTAGCGACGTTGAGGCGGTCTTGCAACTGACCAAAATTTTACGAGCCAAACAACCAAAGATATTCAATTACCTCCTCAATATCAAGGATAAGGAGAAAGTTGCAGCCTTAGTTGGCAAAGGAGATCCTTTTGTCTACACCAGTGGACGCTACCCAGCAGAGTATGAAAAAACTACTGTTGCACTGAGCCTGGGAGCGGTGCCTGAGCGTGGGGCGGCTCTTGTGTATGATTTACGTATTGACCCATCTGGTTTTGTTACTTTGAGCGCCGAAGAGCTCGCATCACTCTGGAAACAAAGAGGCAAGGACGCACCGTATTTTCCTGTTAAAGAAATAAAATTCAACCGTTGCCCAGCTATAGCTCCAACGAGTGTGTTGGACGGTGCTTCTGCCAGTCGTTTGAAAATTGACACCAAGAAGATTGACGCAAATCTAGCAAAATTAAGGAAGGCTGAAGACTTTGCGGATAAGCTACTTCGAGCAAGAGAGCTTGTGATGCCAACCACTCAGGCTGAGGCGATCACAGACCCTCAAAAAGTTGATTCTCAACTATATGATGGCTTTGTTGGTAACGGCGACAGGTCAAAAATGTCTGTTGTTCGTGCGGCTGATGCTAGCGAACTCGCTGGGTTGCACCTGGATTTTGCTGACAACCGGCTAAGTGCACTCCTACCGTTGTTTAAGGCTCGAAATTTCCCCAAAAGTCTGGACGAGCAGGAGACAGACAACTGGCACGGTTTTATCAAGACCAAGCTGATGAGCGAGGGTACACAGTCGTTGGCAACGAAATATTTTACGCGTATCTCAGAGTTAATGAAAGATAATAAAGATCCAGAAAAGAAATATCTACTTGAAGAGTTGCAGCTGTACGGGGAAGCGGTTGTACCGTTTGAAGCGTAGCCGCTTGCCTGGGTTGTAAAACAGACTTCTGTTTTTTTGCACCAAGTACACCTCTAAAGCAAGCAATACTATGAAAGCAAGCTCATGGGTGGTGAGTTGATGTTGGGTGCCAGGAATCTGGCCCAGTAATAGAAATTGATTTAACATGTTGCCACTCCGACTTTATGAGAGAAATAATGAATGAATTAATTTGGATTATATTCCTATATTGTCTATACGTCAATAACATTATATTCCTTATGTTTATTCTTAAATTGATATTGGCATGGTTTACGTATAGGCCATGCTAGTGGGGGTAGAAAAAATGTGGAAAATTTGTTACAATCATTCGACTGCATGAGCCCTTCGACGGCTCAGGGTAAATGATTTTATTATTTTTTTGGAGGTTCAGTGTCTGAGTTTATTAGTATTCGTGGGGCTCGTGAGCATAATCTCAAGAATATTGATATTGATATTCCAAGGGGTAAACTAAGTGTAATTACCGGGCTTTCCGGGTCTGGAAAGTCGTCTTTGGCTTTTGACACCATCTACGCAGAAGGACAACGGCGATATGTTGAATCGCTGTCGGCATATGCTCGGCAGTTTTTAGGGCTGATGGAAAAGCCTGATGTAGACCAAATTGACGGACTAAGCCCAGCAATAAGTATCGATCAAAAATCAACTAGCCGTAACCCACGCAGTACAGTTGCTACCGTTACGGAAGTGTATGACTACTTACGCCTTTTGTATGCTCGAGTAGGAGTACCGCATTGTTCTGCTCGCCTGCCGAACGGGCGGGATTGTGGCAAGTCGGTGACTCGTCAAACAACTCAGGCAGTCGTTGACCAAATTCACAAAGGCCTGCCGGATGCCAAGCTAATCATATTGGCTCCGGTGGTGATGAGTAAGAAAGGTGCCTTCGAACACATACCAGAGCAGTACATGCGAGCTGGTTTTGCCAGGGCCAGAGTTGATGGAGTAATATATGCCCTCGACGAATTCCCGACACTAGACAAAAACTATAAGCACAGCATTGAAGTTGTTGTTGACAGAATTGTTAACAACACTGATAGCCTGGGAAGGTTGACTCAAAGTGTTGAACAGGCATTTGATGTGGCTGATGGAAAAGTCATTATTAACCAGCCTGAAATAAAGGAAGATCACCTATATAGTCTTCAATACGCCTGCGTTGATCACCCTGATGTATCGATACCAGAACTAGAACCAAGGACTTTCAGTTTTAACTCGCCTCAAGGAGCCTGCCCGGTGTGTACAGGGCTAGGTAACCGACTAGAGGTAGATCCAGAGTTGGTTATACCTAACGGTCGGCTGACAATCGCCGAAGGCGCCATTCGCCCGTACAACCGCGTTAGCACTGACGCTTGGTATACCAAAAAGTTGGTAGCAGTTGCTGACGCCCACGGTTTTAGCATTCATATTCCTACCGGTGAGTTAAATAAGAACCAACTGGAGGTTATTTTGTATGGAACCGGCCCTCAGACATACTCAGTAAAACTAAGCGGTGGCCGGTCTTTCAACACCACTTATGAAGGTGTTATACCCAACCTAGAACGTCGACACAAAGAGACAGATAGTGATTTTATGCGACGTGATATTGAGAAGTTTATGCAAGAGCGCCCATGCCACGCTTGCCTGGGTGCGCGCCTAAAACCGGAAGTACTGGCAATCACAGTTCATGGTAAATCAATTATGGAAGTCTGTGGTTTGAGTATTGACCAAGCTGTTGAGTATTTTGGTGGACTTGAATTAAATGACACTGAAAGCAAAATTGCAAAACAAATCCTTAAGGAAATAAACGCGAGACTGAAATTTTTACAAGACGTTGGACTTAATTATCTTAGCCTAAATCGTAGCG
>JAYTJL010000031.1:0-15161 GCA_043731125.1 Candidatus Saccharimonadota bacterium | reverse complement strand
AGAATAATATCTGGGTAGAACCTGGAAAAATGCTTCATTATCAGTTTGTTATTTACAGTATAGAGCACAAGTTTTATACCATGACGTTTGCAGTAAAGATATACCAAAACGTTAAACCATACGTAGTGCAGTGCCAGGCCATGAAGTCTCTTTTTTCTTATCAGTCTTAAGGTCTCAAGCGGGTGCAAAATCGTGGATGCAAAAAGTTTTACCTCTGGTAAAACTACACCAAGCTGCAGTACTACTTTCTGGTTGTTAGAACTCACCCAAATGTCTTGGTCTTTAAATTCTTGAAGCAGCTTTATCACAGAATCGCTGAGGTACAAATCCTTAATTTCTAGAAAGACAGGAAAACCCTTCATTGCTACAAGCGCCTCTTTGGCCGTGATGATTTTTTTACCGTCGCGAGTACGTATTTTACTTATCTCTGTACTTGTTAGGTCAAAAACTCGTTTGCGAATCCCACAAAGTCGATAAAAGCTGGCGTCGTGAAAGACTATTGGTACGCCATCTTTTGAAGTCCAGACGTCAAATTCTACACGGTTAGCCCCAGAGCGTACACCAAGGAGTAATGCCTCCAGTGTATTTTCCGTTTCCAGACCTGCAGCGCCGCGATGAGAGATAATTTTCATCAGTATCTAGTGTACAATTATATTAAGAAGTTTGGACTATAAAAAGGAGAGAAAATGAGTGAGAATTTATGCAACTGCGCCAACTGTTCAACACAGACAGTAGATAGTGGTACTCCCGATAAAGTGAACATAATCATCGAAATTCAACGCGGCGGCGGTCAAAATAAATACGAATTTGACAAAGATACAGGCCGACTGACTCTAGACCGAGTCAATGGCACCACTGCTCGTTACCCGGCTGATTATGGCTACGTGCCCGGCACAATCTGTGAGGACGGCGACCCGCTAGATGCACTGCTTATCATCGATGAACCAGTAGTACATGGAGCTGTTGTCCCAGCTAGGCCAATTGGTGTGCTGTACATGATAGATGAGGGTGAAGGTGACGAAAAACTCATTTGTGTGCCCGCCAAAGACATCAGCAAAGACCATTTAAAAGACCTATCAGACTTTTCAGACAACGGTGACCACCTTAAAAAAGTGGTAGAACAATTTTATGCACATTACAAGGACTGGAAAAACGACTGGCAAGGCACGCAAGTTGAATTCAAGGGTTGGGGTGGAGCTGCAGAAGCCCAAAAAGTAGTAGCCGACTCAATAGCCCGCGCTAAGACCTCTTAGTTCCTCCTTGCGCTTAGGGAGGCAAATTCGTACAATATAGTTAAAGAATACGCTAATGCTTAAATACAGGGGGTGGACGGTCAAATGAAGACGAAAATAGCTATCAATGGGTTTGGACGGATTGGTAGAAACGCTTTTAAAGTGGCGCACGCCCGCGAAGACCTTGAAGTAGTTGCCGTTAATGACCTTACCGACACAAAAACACTTGCTCATCTGTTGAAGCATGACAGTAGCTACGGTGCTTACGCGGCTGACGTTGATTTTGATGAGCATAACATAATAGTTGATGGCAAAAAGATTCAGGTGCTAGCTGAAAAAGACCCTAAAGCTCTACCCTGGAAAGACCTAGGAGTAGAAGTTGTCATTGAATCGACTGGGTTGTTTGTAGACCCAGCTAAAGCAAGGGCGCATATTGAGGCAGGGGCTAAAAAAGTAATTATTAGCGCGCCAGCCAAGGGTGATGGAGCTGACACAATAGTCATAGGGGTGAATGAAGACAAGCTGGAATCGGCAGGAGAAATAATAAGTAACGCCAGCTGCACCACAAATTGCATCACTCCTGTGATGGCCATCCTACAGGATAACTTTGGAGTAGAGAAGGCCATGATGACCACTGTACACAGTTATACCGCAAGTCAGGTGTTACAGGACGGACCCAATAAAGACCTCCGCGAAGCCCGCGGAGCGGCGGTCAATATTGTACCAACCACAACAGGTGCAAGTATTGCAGCTGCTAAGGCTCTACCTGCCTTAGAAGGAATATTTGGAGGGATGAGCGTGCGGGTACCTTCCCCGGTGGTTTCACTTAGTGACTTCGTTGTTATCACCAAGAAAGATGTAACCGTTGAAGAAGTTAACGATGTTTTCAAAAAAGCAGCAGCAGACCCGTACTACCAAGGTGTTGTTTCTGCCACGGAAGAAGAACTTGTGAGCACAGACTATATTGGCAATAGTCACTCTGCGATAGTAGATCTCAAACTTACCAACGTGATCGGCGGAAATTTACTCAAAGTTGTTGCCTGGTATGACAACGAGTGGGGGTATTCAAACAGGCTAGTAGAGCTAACAGCCGACGTCGGTCGACTACTAAATGGCGGCGAAAAGGCATCGAAAAGCGGCGAAGAGGTGTCAGACAAGAAGGACGTAAGTGACAAATGGGATGATTCACCAAAAGATGATAAACCAAAAGAAGAAGACAGCAAGGCTGAATTAGGCTTTGAGCTGCCTGATTTTGGTACCGAACCCGAAGACAAACCCAACATCGAAAACAAAATTGGTGGCGACGTGCCAGTTCTGGGAAAACACCAAGAGCATATGATAGAGGCACCTGAAAAAGAAGCTTTGTTGCCAGCAGCCCACAAGGAAATATCGACTGAAAATATTGATTTTGGCAGCGAGTCAAAGTCCGATGATAAAAAATCCGAACACAAAGATGGTTCTGCCGAAGCAAAAACATCAAAAAAAGTTGATAGCCTCGCCTGAGGCTGAGGTTCTTGGAGAGAAATGAAGATTGCCCTAGCCACAGACCACGCGGGTTACCAGCAGTTGCAAGAAATTCAAAAATGGCTTGTTTCTCACGGTCATGAATGTCACAACTTTGGTCCGGCTGAATTAGTCCCGGGTGATGACTATCCCGATTTTATTCTTCCAGCGGCTAAGGCTGTTGCGGAGGGTAATTTTGACAGAGGCATTATTCTCGGTGGGTCTGGCCAAGGAGAAGCAATGGCAGCCAATAGAATAAAAGGCGTTCGTTGCATGGTATTTTATGGTCCAGCTGTGGCAAGAAAAGTAATAGATGCAGAGGGACACACTAGTCACGATCCGTATTCACTAGTAAAACTTTCTCGTCAGCATAATGACGCCAACATGATCTCCGTAGCCGCTAGGTTTGTTAGCCTTGAGGATATGAAGTCTGTTGTCATGCTCTGGCTTGGAGCAGAGTTCTCAGGTGAAGAGCGACACACTAGGCGCAATAATAAATTAGACGGGGAAGAATAATGGCGATTGTTTGTCCCACTGTGACTGCCTACTCAAAAGATGAATACAAGGCTCAGATGGACAAGATAATCCATCTTGGCCATCGTATCCAAATCGACCTAACAGATGGAGAGTTTACCAAAGAAAAAACCATCGAGCCCAAAGACGCTTGGTGGCCAGTTGGTGTACAAGCAGACTTTCATTTGATGTATATGCACCCGCTTTCAGCTATTCATGAAATATTAAAACACAAGCCACATATGATAATTGTCCATGCAGAGTGCGAAGGTAGTTATGATGAACTAGTACGGTTGTGTAGAACTGCAGGCGTAAAAGTTGGTGCGGCTCTGTTGCAAAATACACCTACCCAGAAGCTATATCCAGCTCTAAAAGACCTTGATCATGTACTAATTTTTTCAGGCAACTTAGGTTATCAGGGTGGCAGTCATGCAGACCTGACTCTACTAGAAAAAGCCAAAGACCTAAAATCAAAAAAGCCAAGCCTGGAAATAGGTTGGGACGGTGGAGTGAATGACCAGAGCATTGCTAGTCTCATATTGGGTGGAGTTGACGTTGTAAACGTTGGTGGATATATCCACACTGCCCAAGACCCAGCCAGAGCCTACCACGTCTTACAGACAATAGCCGACGAAACCGGAAGCACCTAACAGTTGACATTAAGGCAAGAGGGGAACAAAATACCTATATTCGAAAGAAGGATAACCGATATGGCTACCAGTCGCCAAAAAACTAAAGCAAACGCACTAAATACTAAGTCCACAACCAAACAAAAACTCTTCCTACCCTCTCTAAAACTATCCAAACCTCTTATAACAGTCTTTGCTTTAGTCTTTAGTTTAATAGGTGGCTATGCCCTATACCGTACCTTTGCTGCTGGACCCTCAGTCTGGGTATCGACTACTGGTAGTGATTCGACGTGTGTTAGGGGAGACAGCACTAGACCCTGTGCTAGTTTTGATAGAGCTTATGCTCTTGCCCAGTTGGGAGATATTGTAGAAGTTAGTGCGGGCAATTATGCTCCACAAATAATCCTTTCTAAATCGGACAAAAACACGAATGGTGACCTAGCCGATGTCGTTTTTTTACCTGCCAGCGGTGCTAATGTTGCAGTCGCTACTCTCAATATCGGTAGTGATACTTCTTCGTCAAATGGCGCAAAACACATCACCGTTAAAAACATAAGAGACCATAATTCGAATGGCCCTGACTGTTTCTGGGAAATTCAAAATGGAGCGAATGATGTAACTATTTCGGGTGCTGATACCTGTAATGTACAAATATTCGGATCAAGTCAGATAACTATCGAAAACAGTGACCTCGGCCCCTGCGTTGTCGGCAACGGATCGGACGCTATTGATGGTTGTAGCAATAGCAAAATCGGAAATTCAAGCAACGTTACTTTTAGGGGTAACACGATTCATGATATTGTGTCCCGGAACACTGTGACAAATCACATCGAATGTATGTTTATCGTATCTGGGTCCGGTATTAATATCCAACAAAACAAATTTTATGGATGCGGTGTCTACGATATTTTCATTCAGAGATATGATGGTGGAGAAATAAGTAACTTATTAATTGAAAACAACTGGTTTGCGCAGTCAAGAGAGGGTGAATATCCCAACTTTGGACCATATTGGGACCTAGCGATTGGGTTTTCACCAAGAGCTCGGGCATTTACAAACGTAACGGTACGAAATAACAGTTTTCACCCCAGAGCAACTATTAGCATTGATGATGACGGCTGGGGTGGTGCATACTCTAACTTCAAAGTAACGGGCAATATTGTCTACAAAGAAAATTGGTCTTGTGGTAACGGTGTCACTTATGCCTACAACGTGTACACTGGTAGCACTGGATGCGGAGGCATAGGTAGTAAGGTAGCAGCCGCTGGCTATGTGAATGACTCAAATGATTTATCACTGGATTACCATTTACTACCATCCTCGGCAGCTAAGGATGCCAGCGATCCCGCAAACTCGCCAATACAAGACATAGACAGCCAGCTTCGAAGTACGGCGGGTACACCGGACATTGGTGCCGACGAATACGGTGCCTCAGGCACCCCCACTCCACCCCCTCCGCCTCCGTCATCTGTTCCAACCGTTTCTCTGAGTGCTTCTCCTTTTTCTATCACCAGCGGCACAAGCTCTACGCTAACCTGGAACTCTGCTAATGCTACGTCTTGTACTGCCTCAGGTGTTTGGAGCGGTACTAAAGCCGCTTCTGGCAACCAAATAGTTACACCCACTACTACCTCAACCTACAGCCTAACTTGTTCTGGCAGCGGCGGTTCGGCTAGCGCTAGTACTACGGTCAATGTGACAACCGTAACACCTCCGCCTCCACCTCCATCTTCTGACGGCACTCGACCCAGTGTTCCCCAAGGCCTAGCGGTCACTGCCAGCACCACCACCAGCATTAGCATTGCCTGGAATGCCTCCACAGATAACGTAGGCGTAGCCGGCTATAAACTCTGGAATAGTTCTACTCAAGTAGGTACAACCCCTAACCTAAGCTACACCTTCACCAACCTGACCTGTAACACTACCTACAGCAACCTAGGCTTGCAGGCCTATGATGCCGCCGGTAACAGCTCCAACCTAGCCGAAGCCATTGTTATACCAACTACCACCAATGCCTGCGCCCCACCGCCTCCACCACCAAGTTCAGCAATTGGCGATGGTCTAACCGCGCTCTACTACGACAATAAAGACTTCAGTGGTACTACCGCTTCCAGGATAGACCCAACCATTGACTTCTCCTGGGGCAGATACTATAACTGCCGACCTATCTCTGGCATAGGCTGTAACACCTTCTCAGTCAGATGGACAGGCAAACTACTAGCTAAGTCTACCGAGACCTACACTTTAACTACCCAAAGTGATGACGGAGTCAGACTCTACCTAGACAACAAACTACTCATAGACAACTGGACTGACCATTCCGCTACCTACAACTCCGCCAGCGTCAGCCTAATAGCCGGTAGTTACCATAGCCTTAAACTAGAGTACTACGACAACAAAAGCTCGGCCACCATCAAACTACTCTGGAGTACCCTTACCACTACCCAACAAGTCATACCCAAGAGCCAGTTGTTTAGTAAGTAGACCCCCAAATCTGGGTAATAAGAAATACTTGACTAGTCAAGTATTTCTGGAGTTTTCACCAAGTAACTACCAACTACCCACTTCTCAGGGTATAATCATAAGCAAGATATGGCTGATAATAATAAACAACTGACTATTGCCGCACTCGAGAAAAAAGCTGGGGAAATCAGAATAGATATAATTAAGATGCTAGAGGCGGCTGGTAGCGGGCATTCCGCTGGTCCACTTGGCCTTGCAGACATCTTTACGGCACTGTATTTCAGATTATTAAAACATGATCCTAAAAAACCAGACTGGGACGGGCGAGATATATTATTGCTATCCAATGGCCACTGTGTACCGGTACGGTATGCTACGATGGCGAACGCTGGATATTTTCCTAAAAAAGAACTCCTAACTCTTAGAAAGTTCGAGTCCCGCTTACAAGGTCACCCAGAGAGGACTAAGCTACCTGGTATGGAAAACACCAGCGGTCCTCTGGGTTGTGGGCTATCTCAAGCCTGTGGTATGGCGCTGGCGCTACGCATGGACAAAGCCCACCACCGCTGGGTGTATGTTGTGACGGGAGACGGTGAGCTGGATGAGGGTAATAATTGGGAGGCTATTATGCTTGCTGCAAAATATAGCCTCAATAACATCATCGCTATTGTAGACCGCAATAATATTCAAATAGACGGCCCAACAGAAAAAGTGATGCCACTTGATGACCTGAAGGCCAAATGGGAAGCCTTTGGCTGGCACGTTATAGAAATTGACGGCAACGACATAGACGCTGTTATAGATGCCTGCGAGATGGCCAAAGCAATTGTAGAAAAACCAGTGGTTATAATCGCCCATACAGTACCTGGCAAAGGAGTGGACTTCATGGAATATGATTTTCACTGGCACGGCATGTCACCCAACCACGAACAAGCCAAGGTGGCCCTAAAAGAACTACGTACCCTGCAAGGCCGAATTCGATCGGAGCACGAATGAGTTTGAATTTACCAGTTACCAGTTACCAGTTACCAGTTATTTACCATCTATCATTTACCGTTGCTTCTCGTCGTCCATTGATTATTGATAATTTATTGAAAATTGAAAATTGTGAATTGAAAATTGGAGCCGGAGGCGACTCGTGAATGATTTGCATTTAATTCGCGGGCCGCTCGGCTTGGAGCCTATTCGGAAGGGGTTTGGTAAGGGGCTGCTTGAAGCTGGTAAGCGCTGGGATAATGTGGTTGGAGTTTGCGCAGACCTAACTGAGTCTACTCAAATGCATTTGTTTGCAGAGGCATTTCCAGAGCGGTTTGTAGAAGTCGGCGTAGCTGAGCAAAACTTAGTTACAGTTGGGTCTGGGCTAGCTGCCATGGGTAAGAAGCCGTTTGTGACTAGCTATGCGGCCTTTAGTCCAGGGCGTAACTGGGAACAGATTCGTACTACAATTTGTCTTAATGACCAACCAGTAAAAATTATTGGGTCACATGCCGGGCTTTACACAGGAGCAGATGGGGCGACGCACCAAATGTTAGAAGACTTAACTTTAATGAGAGTCCTACCCAATATGGTTGTACTAGCTCCAGGCGATAGCGCCGAGGCCTTCCGGGCAACTATCGCTATGGCTCAAGACTCGCGGCCGAATTATATGCGTGTTACTCGTGAGGCAACACCAATTATGACATCAGAATTAACACCTTTTGAAATTGGAAAGGCGTATGTTTATAGACAGGGTAGAGACGTCAGTATAATCACAACAGGAACAATGACCTACCAGGCTATGGCTGCGGCAGTTACGCTAGCCAAAGATGGTATTCATGCAGAAGTGGTGCACGTGCCTACTCTAAAACCACTGGACAACAAAACCATACTCACTAGTGCTGAAAAAACTGGCCACGTAATAACAGTCGAAGAGGGCCAGATAAACGGCGGCCTCGGTGGGGCGGTTGCGGAGCTGCTAAGTGAAAACCTACCAACGCCAATGCTGCGGATGGGTATGAGGGATAAATTTGGAGAATCCGGCAAACCAGAGCAACTACTCAAACATTTTGGTCTGACTAACACCCATATTGCCCAAACAGCCCATCATATGCTCAATGACCACACCAAACACAAACACTAGTTAGCAAAAAATGTCCTGGCAAATTTTAATAATTCTTCAGACCATAATTATTGCAGTTAGCACGGTATCTGTTCGTGCAATTACAAGACAAAAAAAACTATCAGGTTCTATATTTGCGATTAACGGGATTCAATCAGTAATTTACTTTGGTGGCGTCCTTTGTATGTTACCCCTGCTCGGTTCTATCGAATTGGATAAAATTAACCAACACTTTTTGTATCTGGTTGGCGGTGGAGCATTGTTCGCCGTTGGCAATGCCTGTGGGTTTAAGGTTTTGTCTCATTTGGACGCTGGTTTTGGTAGCATACTCGGCACTCTGGGAACAATATTTACAATAATCTTTGCTGGTATTTTTCTGAACGAAGAGCTAAGTTTGCAGCAAGCAGCAGGATCTATAATTCTGCTTGGTGCAATTTGTTATGGCTTGCTGGTTGCTAGGCAACATCATAAAGGTAAAAAGAATCACCGGGCCTGGCTTTGGGGTTTTATATTCGCAGTAATTTCCGGGTTTTTTATAGGCTTGGCTCTGGTGAATGAAAAATACCTGCTTGGACACATGAATACTTCTACGGTTTTGTTTTATGTGATAGGTGCACAGATGGTAAGTTCACTACTACTTGGCGCAATTCTTGAACCTAAAGGCTACAAGCTGGTCAGAGACAAGGCCGTTATGAAACTAAATATCTTTGCAGGCAGTCTAAGGTCGGTTGCTGCTGTATTGTTTGTCTTGGCTTTAGTAAAAAGCAATAACGTTGCTGTAATTGGAGTGATAGAAAATTTTAGATTGGTAATAATCATTATGCTTGCGGCGATTTTATTGAAGGAACGAGACAAACTGGGCCAGAAATTTGTGGCCGCATGTGGTGCAATAGCTGGACTTGCGATTATCTTTTGGTAATATCTTTGCTAATTATAACCATAAGAGGTTAGAATAAATTGAATGTCACTAACAATCAGACAAATTAGAGATAACTGCACTCAAGCTAGAGAGAGTTTTGCAAGAGCGAGGGAAGAACACTTTGCACTTGGAGCTTTTAACTTAGACAACCAAGAGACTCTCGTGGCTGTTGCCAGAGCGGCTGCGGCTAAAAATGCACCGGTTTTAGTGGAAGTAAGCAAAGGCGAAGTTGATGCTCTCGGCCTAGATAATGTGCGTGATTTGGTTGAAAACTACAAAAGACAATACGGCCTTGAAATGTACATCAACCTGGACCACAGTCCCACCGTCGAAGATGCTATAGCGGGTATCGAGGCTGGTTTTGAGTGCATTCATATCGACATATCCCAAGCCAACCATAATGCAACAGACGAAGAGATTATTGAAAAAACCAAACAAGTTGTAGCCGCCGCCAAATTGACGGGCGCCATGGTAGAAGCTGAGCCACATTATTTTGGTGGCTCTTCCAACGTCCATACCGAGACAATTGATTACGACGAGATTAAAAAGACTTTCTCCACCCCCGAAGGAGCTAAAGCATTTATAGACGCAACGGGGGTAGATACCTTTGCAGCTGCTATTGGAAACCTTCACGGTCATTATCCCGTCCCAAAGGCCTTGGACCTTGAATTACTGCAAAGAATACGTGATGTAATTGGCTGCCACATATCACTACATGGTGGATCTGACACGCCCGGGCACTATTTTATAGAAGCAGTAAAAATCGGCGTGACAAAAATAAACATCAATAGCGACATGCGCCTTGCATATAGAGACACCCTTGAAAAAGTTCTAGCCGATAATAAATCAGAATATGCTGTGGTTAAGTTGATGGGTACAGTTATCGAGGCAGTCCAGAAAGTCGTAGAAGATAAAATAGACACATTTAACTCCAGCGGTAAAGCACTACCAAGATAACAGCTGGTTTGCTAGAATAGGCGTAAGAGAAATGGCACAAAAACAACTAGATGTACTATCGGTGGGCGACGTTGTAACGGACGCTTTTATTAAATTGTTGGATGACCAGGCTGAAGTGGAGCGAGACAAGAATGGTGATGTAGATCTTTGTATACCTTTCGGTGTAAAAATTCCCTACCATCATGCTGAAGTGCTTGAAGGCGTTGGCAATGCAGCTAATGCTGCGGTTTCTTTTGCAAGGCTTGGGCTAGAGTCCGGCTTGGTAGCCAATGTTGGTAACGACCCACATGGTAGAGACATTATTAATACTTTGGAAAAAAACGACGTAGATACACGGTTTGTTCACATCAACAGAGGTAAATCAAGTAACTATCACTACGTGCTTTGGTACAAGGACGAACGCACAATACTTATCAAGCACGAAGAGTATGACTATCATTGGCCTCGTTTTCGCGTTATCGACTTACCTAGGTGGGTATATTTTAGTTCTATCTCAAAAAATGCCATGGAGTACCATGATCAACTAGCTGCCTGGTTGGAGAGGCACCCAACTGTTAAGCTTGCTTTTCAGCCAGGTACCTTTCAAATAGACGCCGGAGCTAAAAGACTAAAACGAATATACGCACGAACCGAGCTGCTTGCACTCAACAGGGAAGAAGCAGTGGAAGTCGCCGGTGGAAACCATGAAGACATTCACGAACTATTTAATAGGCTACACGAATTGGGACCTAAAATCATAGTAATTAGTGACGGCCATGCTGGCGCCTATGCATCTGATGGTGAGAACCGCTACAAAATGCCAATCTACCCAGACCCTAAGCCACCTTTTGAACGTACCGGCGCTGGTGATGCTTTTACCTCAACATTTGTCGCAGCAATCATGAAGGGCTCCGACATACAGGGGGCGCTACTTTGGGCGCCGATTAATTCTATGAGCGTTGTTCAACAAGTTGGCGCACAGGCCGGCCTGCTAGGCACAAAAGAAATAAACAGTTATCTCCGCAGTGCGCCAGCAAATTATCACCCGGACAAATTTTAGCCATTATGTCAAAACGACTCGCCAACACATTACAGCAACCAGAGGCGTTAGTAGAAGGCATTATCAACAAACTAGAAAAACTCAGCGGCTTTTCTTCCCATGACCTACATTTTGACTCCGACACTCGTCAGCTTTTAGCTAAGAAAACCAGCCAGCTAGCACTAGACCCCAACGACACCAGTGAAGAAGAATTTTATTGGGGGTTGATGCATAAGTTTGCCGACGCAAACAAATATTTTGAAGAGTCGTACTTTGGTAGTTGCAAAGCTGTAGCTGAAAAAATGTCTGTTGTTGCTGGGATGGCTAATAATAGTCTTGTTGCTGAGAATGTTTGGAGTCTAAAGACCTCAACGGCTAAGAAGTTGTTACGCAAAAACCCACCAAAAACATTAATGAAACCACTTGGATACCGCTCACTAGAGTCAATGTTAAAACACGAGGACGCCTTACTTATACTAGGCGTAGCTATGAGTATTAGTAGCGTTCATTGGACACAGGTGACTAAGGCGCAAATTGGCAAACTTACAACTGCTGATTATGAAGAAAAACCGCAACAGGTAGTTGTGCTGGATAGTAAATGGGTAAAACTAACCAATAAGATGACTGTGATAACTAATAACTCATCAGCTGGACTAGTGGTACTCTCACCAAACGCACTAGCGGCTGAGGTACCCTTGTTGTCATTGCTGGTGATCACAGCTCAAAACCTAGAGTCAGGCCGCGTACATAGTGTGGCCGCCCGAATGCCAGAACTAAACAGTGCTAGTAGCCCATTCGTCGCGAGTTTTGGTGGAGCTGCAATCACATGGAGTAGCTTAGTGTACCACCTTGGAAGGCTACATCAGGGCGACCATCCTGAAATACTAGACCCATACATAATGCCAGAACATCTTATGTCACGTAGCATATCCGATCGAATATGCTCTGTGCATCCTGTACTCAACTTCTGGAAGGATACTGGCTATCTGCTAAAAGGCCACAGCACCCGGCAAGTATCAGCAAACATTATTGACGTAGCTACTAACTTTGCAAATAATGTTAGCCTTGGTTCTAACACAACCCAAGCAGGCAGAGCGTCCTATTGGAATCACCTACTCCATAAATACATGCAGCATCCAGCCGTCTTTGATAAAATCTTAGCCGACATTGAAGGGGCATTTGCTCCTGGTTACCGGCAGACCGACCAAATGGTACCGGAGTATGCTGAAGTAAGGGACAGCTAATATGAGTAAAACAACTTATCAATTTTGTGTTTCGGGCGCTTCCAAGGGCGACGGCATAGAAACGGGTAGAGCCCTAGCTAGCGAAGTAGGAGGCTGTCTTGCTCGGGCTGGGCATGCGCTTTTGACTGGAGCTACAACTGGGCTACCTGATTCTGCTGCGAAGGGCTATAAAGCGGCTGGTGGACATATGAGCCTTGGTATCAGCCCGGCCAGCACCAAAGCTGAGCATGTTTTAAAATACCGTCTCCCGACTGTTGGCTACGATGCAATACTCTACAGCGGACTCCATTATGTTGGTCGTGATGCTTTGCTTATCAATTCCGCTGACGCGGTTGTAAGCATTGGGGGCCGACTAGGTACACTGCACGAATTTACTATTGCCATGGAAACAAAAACTCCGATTGGAATATTAGAAGGCGCCGGCGGAATTAGTACCGAAATTAAAGACTTGTTAGCGATATCTAAATCAAACGACGATTTAGTAGTATTCGAGGCAGACCCTGAGGCACTGGTAAGCAAACTCACCAAGTTACTCAATGAATTGAACAAACACTACACCGACATATACTCCGAGTGATCTATTGGTACAATTAGGAGATGGCAAAGTTCAATCTTACAGCTGAGTATGTACCGACGGGCGACCAGCCAACGGCAATTGCTCAATTGACTGAAGGTATAAATGCAGGTGAAAAAAACCAAGTATTGCTCGGCGTAACTGGTAGCGGTAAGACATACACTATGGCTAATTTGATTGCCAACACTGGTAAAACAACGTTGGTACTCTCTCACAATAAGACTCTCGCAGCTCAACTGTATAACGAATTTAAATCATTTTTCCCGGACAATGCGGTCCATTACTTCGTTAGCTATTTTGACTACTATCAGCCTGAGGCCTATGTTGCCCGTAGTGATACTTATATTGAAAAGGATAGCGCTATAAATGAAGAAATAGACAGGCTACGTCATGCGGCAACTTCGGCGCTATTGTCTCGCAGGGACGTAATTATAGTTGCCAGTGTTAGCTGTATTTACGGCATAGGATCGGTTGAGGACTATGGAAATATGGCTGTCAAGTTGCGTACCGGTGAGCGCCGAGTACGGGACAAGCTGCTCCGGCAATTAACCGACGTTCAATACCACCGCAACGATATGGCTTTTGAGCGAGGCAACTTTAGAGTCAGGGGTGATGTGGTGGATGTATTTCCAGCCGGGGAGGAGTCAGCCTACAGAATTGAACTATTCGGTGACATTGTAGAAAAAATTACCTGCATCAACCCTTTGACTGGAGAAGTCGAAAAGAACCTCACAGAGCTTAGTATTTTTCCAGGATCACATTATGTCACACCGCAAGAAAAATTAAAGTTTGCACTTGGAAAGATACGCGACGAAGCCGAACAGCGCAGTAAATGGTTTAACAAAAACGGCAAACTCCTAGAAGCTCAACGTCTTGAACAGCGAGTAAAGTTTGACCTTGAAATGTTAGAACAGACCGGATTTGTAAAAGGAATTGAAAATTACAGCCGCTACCTCACCAACCGTGAAGAGGGCGAACAGCCTGCAACACTCATGGACTATTTTCCTGATGATTATTTACTATTAATTGATGAGTCGCATATGAGTATTCCGCAAGTGCGGGGTATGTACCACGGTGATAGGGCTAGGAAAGAAGTGCTGGTTGAGCACGGCTTTCGTTTGCCCAGTGCATTGGACAACAGACCGCTAACATTCATCGAATTTGAAAGACATATGAACCAAGTGGTGTATGTTAGTGCCACACCAGCTGATTACGAACTGTCACGCAGCCCCAAACCTGCACAGCAAATTATTCGTCCAACCGGCCTATTAGATCCAGAAATTGAAATCCGGCCAGTCGAGGGACAAGTAGATGATTTGATTGCTGAAATTCGAATAACTACAGCCAAAGGCCAGAGGGTGCTGGTGACAACGCTGACCAAACGAATGAGTGAAGACCTAGCCGAATATTTGCAAGAACTGAACATGAAAGTTGCTTATCTTCACAGTGAAGTAGAGACTCTGGAACGCACCGATATTCTTAGAGATTTGCGACTTGGGGTATATGACGTAGTAGTAGGGATCAACTTGTTGCGTGAAGGCTTGGATTTGCCTGAAGTCAGTCTGGTAGCAATATTAGACGCTGACAAAGAAGGGTTTTTGCGCAGTGAGCAAGCGCTAATTCAGACGGTTGGGCGGGCGGCTCGGCATCAAGAAGGCCGAGTTATTATGTATGCCGACCGCGTTACTGGTAGTATGCAGCGCACAATTGATGAAACAAACCGCCGGCGCACCATTCAGGCTGCGCACAACAAAAAACACGGTATCACTCCTATTAGCATTAGTAAAGCCATTAGCCAACTTATGCCAAGAGCCGAAAAAGAAGACAAACCAAGGCTTGATTTAAAGAAAATACCAAAAGATGAATACGGCCACCTAATTCATGACCTCACAGCTCAAATGGACCTAGCGTCTGCTAACTTAGAATTCGAAAAAGCAGCTGAGCTACGCGACTTAATAGAAGAAGTAAAAGCAAAGATCTGAAAATACTTAACTTGTTAAGTATTTTCTGC
>JAYTJL010000030.1:0-3292 GCA_043731125.1 Candidatus Saccharimonadota bacterium | reverse complement strand
CGCGAAATTATGGACGAGGGCAAAATTCTAATTATCAACCTGTCAAAAGGCCGTACGGGTGACCTCAACTCCAAGTTGCTGGGTATGATATTCGTCATGAAGTTCCAGGCCGCTGCTATGAGCCGGTCGGATATACCAGAAGAGTACCGCCGTGATTTTTGTCTTTATGTGGACGAGTTTCAGAATTTCAGTACCGATTCTTTTGCTGAAATTCTATCGGAGGCCCGTAAGTTTCGCCTGAATTTGATAGTCGCCAACCAATTTACTACGCAGTTATCAGAAGAAATCCGCGAGGCTGTCATGGGCAATGTGGGAAGCATTGTGTCACTGCGTGTTGGCACTACCGACGCCGAATTCTTGGCCAAACAGTTTGCTCCAGTTTTTGATATAGACGACTTACAGTTTTTGCCCAATTCCAATGCCGCTATGCGCATGTTGATTGGTGGTGTGCCGGTACAACCTTTTAGTATTGCCACGTTGCCCTACCTTGGCCAGCCCAACCCAGAGCTACTAGCTGCACTCAAACAGCTATCAGCAGCCAAATTCGGCAAACCACGAGCCGTGGTTGATGCTGAGATATCTAAAAGGCTGGAGACGGCTCCGGCTAGGCCAGCACTCGGCACACAGCGGCCCTTGCCCCCTGGTTATGGCCGCCCAATTCCATCTCCAAATACTGCTGGACAGGCAAGTGCTCTGCCACCACCGGCTTCTAATATGCCTGGAAGCGGGTCTTTCTTGGACGAATGGCTGACCAAGCGCAAAGACGCCCAGGGCAGTGGTTTTTCCAAGCCACCATCAGCTTTTGGGGCTAGTGCGGCTGGACCAGCCGTGTCTAGGTCCAGCGCACCACCAGACGAGTCCAAGCCAATTCCTCCACCACTCAGTTTGGCCGTACCAGCTGTCGATAAAGTTGAAGAACCAGTGGTTCCACGAAACGACGGGACCGGTGAGTTTCGGATAAACCAGACGGGTGATACTCACGTAGACGAAGACTTACACACAGTGCATATAGACAAAGACGGCAACATCACCGCTGAGAAATAAATTTCTCAGGTAATTCTCAATTCTCAATTTTCTCGTTCGAGCCTGAGACCGAGGGCTCATCCTTCAGAGACGAAGACAATGAAAGATCAATTGCCAATGATTCAATGTTCAAATTAGAGCAGATGAGCAGAGGATACTTTACTTGTTAAGTATTTATTAAAATGGTATAGTATATACACGATTCTCGGTTGGCGGTTGGTCGATTGAGGATACCCGTTCATCACAAGCAAGGAGGAGTAGCATGTCACTTCAAGGACGGCCATCTCGTAAGCAGAGTCAAGAAAAGTTTCAGGCTGCCATAGACAAGGATGCTCCGGAAGCCGCTTGGCGTTCCTATTGGAGGGCTAGGACCGCTAATCGGGTGGCCATTGTGCTGCTTGGATTCATGATCCTGCTGAGGATGACAGATCCCACTGGACTATGGAAAGTCTTGTTCTGGATCTGTGTTGTGATGCTAGTCTGTCTTGGGGCTGTCGCAGTCTTCTCGGCTGTAAAGGGTCTCCGACTAACAGGCAAACGCAAATAACACCTCCTTGGATAGGGCGGCTACCGAATTGGAGTAGTTCGCCCTCACAGCGCTCTGGAACCCAGAGCGCTTTTTCTATGTATAATTATGGTAATGGAAAAGTCTGGCAGGGCTGCGAATGGCCGGCAGAAGATGTTTCGTGAGATGCTGCTTGGAACACTGCTTTATAGTGTGGTGCTTGGGTTTTTTAATGATTACACCGATATTCTACATACTGGGACTTATTCAACGACTTTCGCAGTAGCAATAGTGCTACAGGCGCTAACTTATCTTACGTTTGGGCTAAAAAGTCAGATTGTTGCTTGGTTTAGAAAAAAAGAAGGCAGTAAAGCTGGCATGATATTTAGTGTCTGGTTAGTGATGTTTCTTTCTAAATTTGTCTTCTTAGAAGTCATTAATATTGTATTTAGAGGCCAGGTAGAAATAAGTGGATTTATTGGACTGCTAGTAATAGTCGCCTCACTAACAATCGCCCAGAAACTGATTGAATTTGTTGATAAAAAACTTGAAAATTAGCTAAAAGCTAAAAGCTAAAAGCTAAAAGCAAGTTACCATCTACCATCTACCATCTACCAACTACTACTTATGGCCATGCATGGTGCGCACTAGAAATTCAGCCAGCCAACCGACAGCAAAACCAGCGGCCAGTAGAAGCAAAAAGATACCAAAGTTATATTCATACCCATAGTGTTTGGCAATGTAGTAGTAGATAGTTGTTCCAGCCAAGGCGAGTATGCCACCGCCAAGTATGCCAGACGGCCGGCCTATGGTTTTGGCTGTAGCCTCGCTTAGCGCGTCTACAGCTGGCTGGTGGATTACTTTGCTAAAGTTGCGCGCTACGGGTGACAATTGCCGTCTAACGCGCGTTATGGCCCTTTGATAGGCCATGTCTTTGAGTTCGGCTGTTACGTAGTGTTGCGGTGTGTCATGGTCTGTCGGTTCGTCCAGGCGTACATCACTGGCTTGCTTGGCTTGTTCGGTAGCAGTATGCCGTATTTCATCGATCCGTTCTTGCTGAGTATGACGAGACTGTTCTTTGGTGAGCTCTGGAGTCTTAACGTGATGCTCTGGAGAGTGTTGGTGATGCTCTGTAGAGTGATGAAGTTTTTCAGCCATGATAGCCTCCTAGTTTAGTAGACAGCTGACAGCTAACAGCTGACAGTTTTAGTACTGGGCTGTCTGTGTACTGTGTACTGTGTACTGTGTACTGAAAAAAGCTATGCATTTTTAGGGTCCCCCTGCGGTTAAGTAATTTTGACGAACAATAGTCAGTTCTTTGGCCAGCAGGCGACTGCGGGCGTAGAGGTAGCCAACTGCAATGGCAACCAGTCCACCAATCACGACAGATGTTCCCGGGCCGGTGCTCGGTAGGTTGGTAGCTGTTACAGACAATTGTTTGACTATAGGGCAGTCAACATTCATGGTGACTTCGTTGCCGTAGTTATTGCTTATTTTACAGTTGTAATCGGGTGAAACAGTAGATGGGGAGTTAGTGGCTGGCACCAACTGTTTTACCTTGAAGCGAATGGTTTTGACTTCATTTGTGTTTGCTTTAATTTTTGGCGAAGTCCACTCTAGGTATTTGTCGCTGGTGAGAATAAGTCCTTGAGCTGCCAGTTGGTTGGTGTCGGTAATGTCGGCATAGGCCAGCACGCTACCAATGTAGTCTCGGCCTTTAAAGTTGGTGTAATCAGTCGCAGTGACGTTGCTTGTTTTTAGGCT
>JAYTJL010000029.1:0-3807 GCA_043731125.1 Candidatus Saccharimonadota bacterium | reverse complement strand
TGCTCGTGGCTCTGACCCGCCACTTAAAATTTCCCAAAACAATGACTTTCTCACCCTTCGCGATAAATTCTGTCGGTTCATGGATCAGATTTTCCTCGGTTAAAATCCACCACGGTGATAGACTTGGACTTTTTATCAACCAATAGGCGGTCTATTTTGCCACTTAAATGAGCTTTACCTACGAATACTCCCTCGCTCTTAAAATTGATTTCCGACTTATCATCCACACCAGAATAGTTGGAGGCAACACCCGTAAAAGCGCTTAGACAGTCTCGCCCCCGCTCTAAAAGCAGATCGTGGTCCTGTGAAGACAGTCTCTGTTTGTATAGTCGCTCCTCGAAGAACTTCAAGAGCGAGACGCCCGATGGTTGTTTGGTGCTTGATATGATTTGCTGATGAAGCCAGTTAAGGCTGTCGTGGATGGCGCTACCAAAAGCAGCACTTGGTGCTTGGCCTTTAGGAAAACGCAAAATGGAATTTAAGAAAAATTGCTCTGGTCCACCTCGCTCTACGTCTATAAATTGGTTGAGGTGAGTTGGGCTTAGTTGGTAGCGTTGCAGTGTAGGTTCTAAGTAGTCTGTCAACTTGGGGGTGAACGGCGGGACATGACGCAGATGCCAATAGTTTTGCATATCGGCCGGACTAACATCTATGTTTGTTGGTTTGGGAGATATTGGTACTAGGTTGGCTTGGTCAGCTAAATATTTGAGTGGTCGGGTTGCTTTGCCATCTACAGTCGAACTATAGCTAGTGAGGTATAAGTGAGTCTTAGCCCGAGTAATGGCCACATATAGTAGCCGCAAGCGCTCATCGTCCGATGCTCCGCGGTAGCGAATATAACTTAAGTTGGCGGGTAGGCTAATATTGCTGCTAGCAGTTCGACTACTAGACCCCCAGACGTTGTCCTGGGCTGCAAGAATAAATACAACCATAAATTCCCTGCCCTTGGCCTGATAAGCACTCATGACATTTACAGCTTGCTTGGCTTCGTAGTGAGGACTGGTGTTGAGAATATTGATTCCACTTGTTCGATGGGCGTCAATAAAAGTCACAAAATCGCCTAGACTTAGTGGCCTTAGAATATTACGGTTGCTAGACCGTAGTCCACCCCGCAATACAGATAAATCATTCAATGCCTCAAGATAGCTAGTATCCTTTTGTTTGGAGCCGCTAAAATAGTGTTCAAACGTTGGACTACGCATAGGTAGTCTGTAGTCTTTGACGTCACTCTCCGATACACCGGTCAGCAGATCTAGCTGTTGTTCTAGTGTGGTGGTGGACAAAAGGTCCTTTACTCTTAGGAAGAAGCTGGCAATTGTTTTGGTATCTTTGCTTGCCAACAGTTCGCTGGTCCAATCCAGACGTTGTTTGTAAACCTTCCAACTAATTTCCCAAATTCTCTCTGTTGACAGGTTCCAAAAATCGTAACTCAGCACTTGTGGCCACAGACTGTCAATGATGCCCTGGCTTTGTTCACTCAGTGCAAGTACAAGTCGAGACATTTGTTCTAGCTGGAGGATAATCGGTTTGTCTAATATATTTTCACGTTTTTCATAGCGCACTGGCAATTGCTGAGCTGATAGATAAGGAAGCAATGGTATTAAATAGCGATGCTTTGGTGCTAATACG
The DNA here is from genome assembly GCA_043731125.1 of Candidatus Saccharimonadota bacterium. Lineage (GTDB taxonomy): Bacteria > Patescibacteriota > Saccharimonadia > Saccharimonadales > UBA10212 > JAYTJL01. The sequence goes on along the minus strand of JAYTJL010000029.1, from coordinate 2,178 downwards.
GCAATTTCATCGATTGGGATATTTTGCTTGGTCACTAGGTCTTTGATTTTGCTAGCTACCCAAGCGTACTGCGCGGCGTCACTGATAAATTCATTGTGAGACAAGGTAGCTTGTCTGGGCAAGTTGCCTGAAGATGGTTTTAATATTTTTGTAATACCCGGAAACTCATTGTGCAGTCGCTGTGATATTTGACCACCCAAGTTGTAGGCGATGTCTAAAATTTCACCATGTGATCGGTAATTGTCACGCAAGCTAATTACAGCTACGTCTCGGTAAATCCTCGCAAAGCGCTGCATGTTGGCTTGCTCAGCACCCTGGAATGCATAGATGGCCTGGTCGTCATCGCCAACGGCCATGACGTTTGGTCGTTGCTCATTCACTGGGTTGTCAGTTAGTAATTCCACTAGCCTAAACTGGGCTGGGTTGGTGTCTTGAAATTCGTCTAGTAAGATATATTGGTATTGTTCGGCTAGTGTATATTTAAAATCTGAGTGTTTCTCTAGAGCCTTAATAGCCTTCAGGATCATGTCGTTATAGTCAAACAATTTGCGCATTTTAAGGAGTTCTTGATAGATGCTATATACTTCGGCCGCTGCTGCGATTTTTGTGTTGGCTGCAACTCCAGCAAGTACAAAACCACCGTCTTCTCCCCGGGCTAGCCATTTGTTTTTCCAGGCCGTCAGTAGCTTGGTCTTTCCACTGTCCGCTGTCAGCTGTAAGCTGTTGGCTAATTCTTCCAGACACATCTGCTTGAGGCTAACTAATTTGCTGGTTGGTTTAGTTGGGACGGACTTCAACCGTTGGTACAGTTGGTTAAAAAGCACTGCGGCGGACTTATCTATGCGCTTAAAGTCCACTAATATCTCTGCAACCACCAACGAAGCCTTGTCTATATACTCTTGGTTATTTTTGGCTAGATTTTTAATATCTGCGGGGTTGAGTAGTGCTCTTTTGCACTCATTCATAAATTCGCGCAGATCTTTTGCATAGCTATCTGCCGATTTCAAAGGGTTACTATAAGATGCGGCGTATAAGATTTCACGTATTAAATTATCGCTGGCTAAATTATCAATCGGCTCAAAGTCATAGCTATCGGCATACTCCGGGTATCGACGCAATAGGTTACTGCCAAAGGCGTGATATGTGCTGATTTGCACATCATAGGCATCTGCACCCAAGAAGTTGGTTAGTCGGTCGCGCATTGCCCCAACACCTGCTTCAGTGAAAGTCAGGCAGAGGATATTTTGTGGCAGTGCATCGGTTTGTTCTAAGATCCGTCCTACCCTGGTCGCTAGTAGCTGAGTCTTGCCTGTTCCTGGCCCAGCAATTACCAGCACCGGTCCGTCGATTGTCTCAACAGCTCTGCGTTGTTGGGTATTTAACTCCGAAAAAGCCTTTGTGTATTCGCTCACTTCTTAATTATCGCACGAGCAGAGTGTTAGTACTTGCTGATAATTGGTGATTGGTGAATAAATTTGTTTGTTTTAAGTAGTTCTATGATTGCTTGTGCAACCTCACCGCGACTGACGACTAATTTGGAAGGGCCATTAACAGCTAGTCTATACGGTTTTGGCTTTGTGTTTTGGAGCTTCAAGACTCTTATTACCGTCCAATCTAAGCCACTGTTTTTAATAATTTCAAAATGATTGTTGCCGTCTTTGACTCTTGCTGGATCAATAACCGATACCCCCAAATTTAATAATCTGTCGAGAAGTGTAATCTTATCACCTGGTATACGGACACCTGTTCCAGTTAGACTGATTAGTCTATTAATTTTCTGGTCTTTCATTGCTTCTACTAACAGTTCTGTTGCTCTAGTCTGAATGTCAGAAGTAGAGCCTTTCACGTGCCCTATAAGACTAACAACAGCATCGCAACCATTTATCAATCTGAGCACATCTTGCTTGTTGTTGGCGTCGCACTTCACTATTGTTAAATTCTTGTTTGGTTCAAAAAAACTATTACTTCTGACTCCAGCGCGTACCTTATAGTCCGTTTTTAGTGCTTCGGTAACCAATGCTCTACCGCTACGCCCACCTGCTGCTACAACTGAGATTTTCATACAAACTATATTTTCCTCGCATCGTAGGCCCATTGCAACAATGCTTGGCGTTGTTTACGGCGGCACGTAATATCTCCAGGCTGACAATTCTTACGTAGTTGGGCTATGTGTCGAGT
>JAYTJL010000028.1:0-2966 GCA_043731125.1 Candidatus Saccharimonadota bacterium | reverse complement strand
CTGTTGACGCGCCAGTAGGCTCCGCTGTTGAAGAACTGATCTAAGTCTTTGCCTCCATTACGAATTTGAGCAAGAGCTTCTGGACTACCACCCACGTGGGCTATAGGTGCGTCAAATTGTCCGGCGAAGTCGATGTAGTAGGGCCGGAGAGACCTAACTGGTCCAACGTAGCCTGGTCTAGTCTCTTGGTATAGTGTCAAAAATCGGGTAATGCCACCTTCGGCTATTGCTTCAAAAACTGCCCCGGCTTCTTGGAGGCCTGATTGTGGCCTTGAGTCTGGGCTGTTTTCTATCATAATGCCAGTGACTGGTCGGGCTGCTTCTGCTGGACTGACCTGAACACCGCTAAGGGGTGAGGCTACAGTAGTTGGCGCAGGCGGAGCCGTCTTTTTATGTTTGATTATGCTGAGTTCTGGCTGGGCATTGCCCCAAAACTGACTGGATGTAGCCGCTACAACACCCCCGGACACCAGGAGTAGTGTTATGAATACAGTGATGATTTTACGTTTTTTGCTCCAGGCTCGCCACCAGTCCATTGGTCTGGGACGGCCAAGGCGAAGTCTTTTTTTGGCTGCCACTTGCTCGCGGTCTCCGTTTCCTACTGATTCATTATTAATTGGTGTTGCGGGTTGCTCTCTTGTTTTGGGTTGGTTATTGGCGATTCCAATACTTGCTCCGCCAAAAAGCCTTGCCCTAGCATCGTCTAGGGTGTGACCGCGCAAGCGCTGACTTTTTTGGACGTTACGTTTTTGGTTATTTGGCCCTCGTGTGGGCGGCACAATGTCGAGCATCGTCCACTATTGTATCATAGCGCTTGTGGCTAAGGGCGTATTTAACAGGTGACAACTATCATTTAGCATATATTTTTCATTTATCGGCCAGCCTTTTAGTAATAGGATCCTAAAACAGGTTCAGGTTGACAAGGCGTTGAGACTGGAGTCGATCCTAGCTAAAGACTTTTCTTTGCCAAGCAAGGCTAGCGTTTCTGCTAGTCCAGGGCTAGCAGGAGCCCAAGTGGTAGCTACACGGATAAGACTAAACAATACACCAGGCTTTTGCTTTGTTTCAACCAAGAGGCTGTTCAATGCCTGGGTGATGCTGCCAGTGGAAAAATCACAGGCCTCCAGCTTGGCCTTGGAGGTTTCAAGTAACTCTTTCAACTGAGTGTGGTTGAATTTAGATAGTTGCTTATTGTCATCTATCAGTTTCAGATTAACTGGTAAGTCCTCGAAAAAGAAGTCGGTTAGGTGGGGTAGCTCAGCAAAGAACTTTAGTCTTTCTTGAACAAGACCCAAAACCTGCTTTTTATACGTCTCTGGTTGGTCCTTTGCTGATTGCGGCCAGAAGTTACCAGGCATTAGGCTTTTGGTATCTGGCATTTGGGTTAGTTCGAATAGCACGTCAAGGGGTAATTCGCGGATAAAATGTCCGTTTACCCAAAGCAGCCTTTGTTCGTCAAAGTGTGCGCCGCTGCGGCCTACTCTGCCCAGACTAAATTTGGCCATTAGCTCGTCTGTAGTAAATATTTCTTGTTCCGTTCCGTCGTTCCAGCCAAGCGTGGCAATAAAACTAACTAATGCTTCTGGTAAGTAGCCGCCAGTAATGTATTCTAAGATGTCCTTGGCACCGTCGCGCTTTGAAAGTTTTTTATTGCCACTGGGCGCTAGTATATGTGGCAAGGTGGCCATTATAGGTGGCGCTATCTTTAGTGCCTCATACAAATTAAGATAGTTTGGCATGCTTGAGATAAATTCTTGGCCGCGAATCACATGAGTGATTTGCATCTCAGCGTCATCGACAATATGGGCAAAGTTGTACGTGGGAAATCCGTCAGATTTTATGAGTATGAAATCATCAACTACCTCTGGGCCAGTCGATAATTCGCCCATTACCCGGTCTTGCCATTTATAGGGCTTGGGATCTGATTTGAATCGTAGCGGTCGGCTGCCATCCCATGCAGGTGGGTTGTCGGTGCGGTGGTTGCGGTACAGAAATGGTTTTTTAGCCGCCTGAGCTACTTCCCTGAATTTTTGAACTTCTTCGGGGCTATATGGGTCTGCGTAGGCTCGCCCGGAGTCGATGAGTTTTTGGGACCATTGCTTGTAAACATCTAGTCGTTCACTCTGATAATATGGGCCGAATTCTCCTGGTTGGTCTGGTCCTTCGTCATAGTCTAGGCCAAGTGCTTTTAGGCTAGCTGTGATTTGTGCTACGGCGCCTTCTACTTCGCGGGCTTGGTCTGTGTCTTCTATGCGCAATATGAATTGACCACCCGATTGACGTGCTACCAGCCAGGCAAAAAGAGCTGTGCGTATACCACCCACATGCAATGCCCCAGTTGGGCTAGGTGCAAAACGAGTTCTTACCATGCAGACAGTATACGGGTGACTTACGACTAATGGCTAGTGAGTATTTATTGGACGCTGTCTGCAATTTTTAGAAGCTGTTCGGCGTTGAGTTTGGCGTTATCTTCTATGGTGTAGCGAATTCCGTGGTTTACCCAGGTGGCATGATTATCTTCGTCGTAAATATATATAGTAGTGCCATTAACCTGCGATGTTTGTACTTTGGTGTCGTTTGCAAGAGTATTAGCAGCTAGTGAGGTGCTGGTTTCGGAAGATGGTTCTTGGGTGAGTTTGAAATTTCTGTCATCTCCTGTGTTGGAAGTGAAATGGATAACGACTGCTCTGTCGGTGTATGCTATTGGTCCAGAAAAACTAAAACCAGGTGGCGTGTAGTCTGGTACTGTTGCGTTAAAATTGGCTTTTTGGGCGGCTAACTTCATCGATACTTGGGGAATGTTTTGCCAGGCAAAAAACCCACCTAGTAGAAATACGACCAACAACCCACTACCCAACACTTATCCAGCGGGGTGTGCTAAAGATGCGTCGCCAACCTGAACGTTGGTTAAGTCGACCATGGAGAGCTTTTTTGTGGGCGTCAGCCTTGTGCAGAGCGTGGTCGAG
>JAYTJL010000027.1:0-9461 GCA_043731125.1 Candidatus Saccharimonadota bacterium | reverse complement strand
CATATTGTTCGGTGTCTACAACTGTCCGTGCACCCCAAAATAGGGTGTTACAAACTAGTAATAGCGCTCCAGCAAAACCGACTAGCAGTACTATAGCTATAGCGTGCCATTTGTTACCTAAGACGGATGATTTAATATTTTGCTTGGTCTTCAATCTGTATAATTCCTCTAATTATTTTCTATTATGAGCATTTCTAGGTATACCGCCATTATCTATGGCGGCGTTTTTTCAGCCGAGCAACATGTAGTTGTGCGCTAGAATGACGGAGCAACTGCTGTGCTTCGTTGAGGGCTGTTTGGCTTCCGGCTGATTTAATGGCATCTTCGGCTTTTCTCATAGCAACTTCTGCCTCTGCCTCATTAACGTCTTCGCTGGTTGAGATATCGGCAGACACAAAACGCACATTCTTGCCATCTGTTTCTATAATGCCGCCGTTAATGGCATAGCTTTCCATTTCACTGTCGGAATCACTGCTTTTACAGCGAATGCTGAGAACACCAGTAGTAGCTGTGCTAACCAGTGGCATATGGTCTTTAAATACAGCGATTGTCCCAGCGGTAGTCGGCACTATTATTTCATAGACCTCACCGTCGAACTTGGTCCCAGAACTTGATACCAACTGAAATCGCATTATTTTGCCTTTGTACTTTGTTGTGTTTCCTTGTTATCGGACTGTTCTTTGACTTGATCGATTAAGCCTTTCATATAGAAGGCTTGCTCGCTCTTGGTGTCATGCTTGCCATCCAATATCTCTTTAAATCCCTTAATAGTATCCGCTAGTGGCACGTAAGTGCCAGGTATGTTAGTAAATACCTCACCAACATGGAATGGTTGAGTCAAAAAGCGCTGAATACGGCGTGCACGAGCAACTAACTTTTTATCATCTTCTGACAACTCTTCCATTCCCAATATTGCGATAATATCCTGCAGGTCCTTATAGCGCTGAAGTACTCGTTGTACCTCGCGGGCTACTGTGTAGTGTTCTTCACCAATTAGTTCTGGGTCCATTAGCGTGGAATTTGAGTCAAGAGGGTCCACAGCGGGATACAAACCAAGTTCTGTTAGCGCACGGGAAAGTACAACAGTAGAGTCCAGGTGCGCAAAAGTAGTGGCAGGGGCAGGGTCTGTGAGGTCGTCAGCCGGTACAAAAACCGCCTGCACAGAGGTAACAGAGCCTTTCTTTGTACTAGTAATGCGCTCTTGCAACATCCCCATCTCTGTAGATAGGTTTGGTTGATAGCCCACAGCGCTTGGTAGTCGGCCTAGAAGTGCCGAGACCTCACTACCGGCCTGTGTGAAACGGAAGATGTTGTCTATGAATAGCAGTACGTCGTTACCTTCGTCGCGGAAACTCTCAGCAATTGCTAGTCCTGAGAGTGCAACGCGGAGACGAGCCCCTGGTGGCTCGTTCATTTGTCCGAATACCAGAGCTGTTTTATCTAAAACACCTGATTCTTCCATTTCGCGGTAAAGATCATTTCCCTCGCGAGTTCGTTCACCAACACCAGCAAAAACACTTCGCCCTTTGTGGAATTTGGCAATGTTATTAATTAGCTCTGTAATAAATACTGTCTTGCCCACACCAGCACCACCAAAAAGACCTACTTTGCCACCCTTTGTGATAGGACAGATTAAGTCAATTACCTTAATGCCAGTTTCCAAAATTTCAACTTTTGGGTTTTGATCTGTCAGAGCAGGTGGGTCGCGGTGTATCGGCCCTAGCTGAGCGTCAACAACGGCTGGTTTGCCGTCTATTGGTTGGCCGGTAACATTAAACATCCTACCGAGCGTCTTTTCACCAATTGGTACACTTATCGGCGCTCCTGTATCAGTTACAATGGCTCCACGACGCAAACCATCGGTTGGTCCAAGAGCTATCGCCCGAACACTCTTTTGTGAAAGGTGTTGAGCAACCTCCAAAACCAACTCATCAGCACCATGAGTAGTAGTCAGAGCGTTATAAATTGACGGTAAATTATTCTCGAATTCAACGTCCACTACCACTCCAACTATCTGGGTGATAGTTCCTGTTTTAATACTTATCTTAGTTGCAACTGTGCTCATATATTCCTTTCCTGATTACTCCTTGATTCTCATTTATTCATTCCTATTATGCTTCGCTACCCAGCTATCGCTGCAGCACCTCCGGTTATTTCAGCTATCTCCTGAGTGATTGCGGCCTGTCGGGTGGCATTTAGCTCTAAGGTGAGATCATCAATCAAATCAGAAGCGTTACGATGGGCGTTGCCCATAGCAACCATCCTCATGGCATGCTCTGAAGCGACTGATTCGATCCGCGCCTGCATCAGCCTAGCCTGCAAGAATAGTTCAATCGCCTTAGTCGAGACTTCCTCCATGCTCGGTTCGAGCTCATAGACAGTCTGAGTACTTTTTTCTCCGGTATTTTCGGCGACGGGCAAATCCACAGGCAACAAACCTTGTGTGGTTGCTTGCTGAGCCAGGGAAGATACAAAGTTGGTAAATACTAAATTAACTTTGCTAATACTGGACTTGGTGACTTTCTCTTCAATGGTCTCAAATACTGGTGCGAATACATCCATTTCTGGCATATCAGCAATATTTTCATAAATACCAATTAGGTCTATCCCTCCAAGTCTGGCAAAAAACCTCGACCCCTTCTTGCCAAAGACTATCACCTGCGGTGTTTGCTTGTCTTCCTTGAACATCTTTAGGCACATATTAAAAATATTGGAGTTAAACGCTCCAGCTTGACCACGGTCTGAGGTAAAAACAACATATAGTGTTGGTTTACCTTCGGGCAAGTTAAAATATGCGTTTTCGGCTAGTTCTGGACTGCTTTGTATCCGAGCCATGATACTCGCTGCTAACTCACCGTATGCCCGTGCTGCCGCTACATGCCCAAGTACTCTACGCATACGAGCCGCGGCTACCACTTCAAGAGCTTTGGTAATCTGTTTGGCATTCTTAACAGACCTTATGCGGAGTTGTATTACTCGGGTTTGAGCCACTAGAACTTACCTCTGGTAAATTCAGCTAGTGGCTGATGGCTGTTAGCTGATGGCTGGAAGTAAAAAAATATCATTTCTTACTTCCCTGGTATTGTTTAGCTACCATAGAGGCGACTTCCACTATATCGGCTTTGATTTTGTCGGTTGGCTTGTCGCTACCATTAATAGATTCAACCAGCTTGGCGTGTTTTTGTTCCAGAATACCCAGCAGGGCTGCCTGAGCTGGTTTAACATGCTCAATATCCATGCCGTCAAACGCACCACCGGTAGAAGCAATGATGATTGCTACTTGCTGCCATACTGATAGCGGTGAAAATTGAGGTTGCTTCAAAAATTCGGTTAACAGTCGTCCACGTGAAAGACGGGCTTGAGTTTCCGCATCCAAATCAGAAGAAAACTGCGAAAATGCAGCAAGCTCTCTAAATTGAGCCAAGTCTAGTCGCATGCTACCTGCAACAGCCTTGGTGGCTGGAGGCTGGGCTGCACCACCAACACGGCTCACCGACAGACCAACAGAAATGGCTGGCCTAATACCTTGGTAGAACAGATCTGTTTCTAGGTAAATTTGTCCGTCGGTGATAGAGATGACATTCGTTGGAATGTATGCACTAACATCCCCAGCCTGAGTTTCAATGATTGGCAGGGCAGTTAGACTTCCTCCGCCAAGGTCATCTGACAATTTAGCAGATCTCTCCAGCAAACGTGAATGCAGATAGAAGACGTCTCCAGGGTAGGCTTCGCGACCCGGCGGTCGTCGCAACAGTAGGCTCATTTGACGGTAGGCAACCGCGTGCTTGGAAAGGTCGTCATAGATGATGAGGGCGTGTTTTTTGTTGTCGCGAAACCATTCACCAATTGCTGCACCAGAATATGGAGCAAGGTACTGCATACTAGCAGGGTCCGCCGCACTGGTAGCTACGATGATAGACTGGTCCATAACACCTTCGCGCTTCAGTCGTTCAACTAACCGTGCAACGCGTGAATTTTTCTGACCAATAGCCACATATATGTTAATAACTCCTGTTTTCTGCTTCGCTTGGTTAATCATAGTGTCAACTGCAATCGCGGTCTTCCCGGTCTGTCTGTCACCAATAATGAGCTCCCGCTGTCCACGGCCAATCGGTATCATTGCATCAATAGCGGTAATACCCGTCAGTAACGGTTCGTGAACGCTTTTTCTTTCGATTACTCCCGGAGCAGTGTTTTCAACCAGTCCACGAGCTTTAGTAACAATTTCTGATTTGCCATCCAAGGCCCGCCCAAGCGGATCTACAACGCGGCCGACTAGTTCTGGCCCAACCGGGATAGACAATACTTCTCCTGTCAGTGTAGCCTTGGCCCCCGCTTTAACTTCTTGGTCGTCGCCAAGTAGTACGGCACCTATTTCATCTTCTAATAAATTGAGTGCAAAAGCCGTAACGTTGCCTTTACTGCCCTCAATCTCAATCATTTCTGAAAAACCACACTCCCTTAGCCCATATATCCACACCACTCCGTCGCCAACGCGAGTAACAACACCTTGAGCACCCTGAGAACTAACACTGGACAGACCAGCAATAGCCTTCTTTACTTCATTTGATAAATCTTTAACGTCAAAATCAACAGTAGCCATCAGAAAGCCTCCTTCAGTTGTAATAATTTTTTCTTAATTGTCATGTCCCAGGTCCTGGTTGCTGTCTCCAGTTTGTATCCGCCTATAAGACTTGGGTCCTGGACCGTTTCTAGCTCTACTTTTGATGCACCTAAAGACTCTTTGACGGTTTTGATAAACTCATCCTGAAGGGCATGCGTTACCTCTCTCGCAGTTGTTAGCTTTGCAATGCTCATATGTCCACTTACTTCGAGTTCGTAGAGGATATCTTTGACCAAAAGATGGGTATTGGCAATGCCACCATCAGTTAACATCACAGAAGCGATCTGTTTTGCAACATTAACCGGCTTTTCGCCAGCAACAATTTGCTGTGCAGCGTAGCGGGAGAGCGAACGACGAGACAGTTTGTTCATTTAGTCTCCTTGAGCGCATCAGCAATTATTTGCATATCTGTCTTGGTGTCGATTTTACGTTCTAGTACTTTTTCAGTAGCAACGGCCACTAACTCTGCTAGCTCACTTTTTAATTCGCTTCGCAGTTTTTCTCGCTCATCGGCTAGGCTTAGCTCCGCGTCATTAATAATGTGCTTAGCGCGCTGCGTAGCAGCTAACTCCGCACTAGCAACAACTTGCACGGCTACCTTCTTGGCATCATTAAGCGAAGTGTCGGCCTGTGACCGAGCTTCATTCAATATTTCTGTTGCTTTTTTCTCAGCACTCGCTAAGGCTTCTTCTGTTTTTTTTGCTTGTATTAGGCTTTCTTCTAGCGTCTCACGCCTAGCTTCTAGCGTAGCTATAAGTTTCGGGAAGACATATTTTTTTAGTACAACAAGCACTATTACGAAAGCTATTAGCTGGAATAGAAATGCTTTGAAATTCAGACCTAGCGCTGAGATGCCACCGCTACTCTCAACGTGGACGCTCTCTGCAAATGTTTTATTTAATACTAACAATGTGATGTTCTCTACTTATGAGGTTGTAAAAACAATTAGTAGTACAAATGCCAAGACTGCATCTACCAGCCCAGCCATAATAAAGGCGGTTGATAGAACTTTGCTCTGGACTTCTGGGTTGCGACCAATAGCATTAACTGCTGCTGAACCAATTAGGCCTACACCAATTGCTGGGCCGATTGCACCAAGACCGATAGCCAGTCCTTTTACTAGTGACGGGTCTACATTTTCCATATAATTCTCCTTACTTAATTTGCATTATTTAACTGTGAGCAGGACTCAAATTCTTGCTCTGCTTACTGCTGACCACCTCAACTTCCTCATGGGAGTCCTCGTGGGCGGTCGCCATGGCAAGGTAAGTGGTCGTCAGCATCATAAAAACGTAGGCCTGGATTGTTGAGAAGAAAATTTCCAAGAATATTACAGGTACCGTCGCAAACCAGGCTAAGTTGCCCGTTAGCTGTGCAATGGTATGGATCAACACTTCGCCAGCATATATCACACCAAACAGCCTCATGGACAAAGTAACAATTCGCAGTACATCACTAAAGACTTCCATCATTCCGAGCAAGAAGTTACCGGGCTTCCAGGGCTTGTCGCTAAAATAATGCTTGAAGTGTCCCTTCAGACCTAGCTCTTTGAGGGCGTAGAATTGAACCGTTCCGATGGTGAGGATCGCTAGAGCCAGCGTGGCGTTCAAGTCAGTAGTGAAAGCTCTGAGTAGCGATACTTCCTCGCCTTCTACGGTGGCGGTAATGCTGCCGACTCCGGGGATGAGGCCGGATAGATTCCAGGCCAAGATAAAAACAAATAACGCTACCAATAGAGGTAAGTGCTTGAGAGCTCTCTTACGGCTACCAAAACTGTCCATGGCAACGCCCCAAATACTATCGACTAACAACTCAACATAGTAGGCTAGTCGTGACATGGGGTGTAGCTGTGAAAGCTTTGCTGCCGAAATTAACACCACCAGAAGCACAGCCGCAGTAATAACACCGTAGAGCATAGAGTTTGTGATATCAATTGGACCAAATGAGTACAGCCTATCAGCAGTCAAAGGTTCTGCTGATACAGCAAGTAGTCTTAGCATGTTTTTGTGTCCTTCGAACGAGACTCAGTGTTAGTGCCGGCCGTCAATATATTAGTGGTCGTTATTTTCACACCCAAGTGCATTTACCTAACAGTATAGTCTCTTCTTAGAGGTTTGTCCAAAATATTGCGCTAATTTGGTTGTTAAGCTAACGCAGTTGCACCGTAGTCTTTGGGTAAGTAGTGTGGTAGTCCAACCCAAAATGCTCCTCCATGGTTTTTTTGCTCTGGTAGAGCTGGGCTGCTAGGTCCTTACCTACGAACCTCAGGTGCCAAGGCTCGTAGCTATAGCCAGTCTGGGTTACTTTGTCGTCCTGATATCGCACAATGAAACCATACTCGTGAGCGTGCTGGCTCAGCCATACGCCCTCAGGCGTGGTTGCAAAGCACTGACTTAGACTACATTGTCCAGTTAATGGCTCAACGTCTACTGCTAGACCGGTTTGATGTTCGCTGTGGCCAGGGTGGGCGCTAGTCTTATCGGCTTCAGCTTGTCCTTGAGTTGCTGCATTTTGGGCATACACCGACGCTTGCGTGGCATACGACCTATAACCACTCGTCAGGCGTATCCCAATACCATTTACATTGGCGGCCTTCGACATTTCAGCCAAAGCGCCCGCAGCGTCTCGGCGCAACTTCATATTATCCGAGGTAGCCGAACCAGTCAGCGGAATGTCTGGGTTGGTTAGGTCCGCCGGCGCATAACCAGTCGGCAAAGACCTACCTTTATTGACAACTGCCCAGAGACTGTCTGCTTCATCGGTTGGATACATATCAGCTACTGCTAAATTAGCCACCTCTGAGGAACCAGACATTTGAGGGCGGGGCTTATTGTCTGACACCAGCGTATGACTGTTGTCAGACCCAGAAAATAGCCAGAACAACAGCCCGACAAGCGTGAGAAATACTGCCGTAATCAGAATAAATCGGGAAGTTGGAATCTGTTTTTTATATCTTTTTGTTTTTTTGGTATTTACCATCATCTATAATTATATCAAGACATGTGCGCTAAAAGGGTGTTCTACCCTGGGAGACAGCAATAAAGAAGACACATCTTAGCGACTACTTGGACTACAATGCCGCTACCGTACCAGCCAAACTGGCTTTGGAGATTGAAGACAAAACACTCACCTGGCAAGAACTTGCCTTGGAAGTTGACGATTTTGCCGGCAAACTAGCGACGCTAACTGGGCCGAAAGCCAAAACTCAACAAGTTATCGGCCTACTCATGCCTAACAGTTGGGAGTACGTTGTAGTCTACTTAGCAATATTAAAGCTCGGCCATATTGCGATGCCTATCGATACCAGCTATAAACAACTAGAAATCGACGCCATCGTGAAGCAAATAAAGCCAAGGTTAGTAATCGCTCTTCATAAATCCAGCTTGAAGAATTGTTACGATTACCAAAATGTATTAGCTCTTCCGGAGCCGGCTAATTATCGTCCACTTCGTTTACCTGCCAACAAACAAATTGCATCTTTATTGTTTACCTCCGGCACTACCGGGCGTCCAAAAGCAGTACCCAATACACATGCAAACCATATTTGGACAATAGAAACATGTTCGAGTGTCTGGAATTGGGCTTCTAAGGATACTATTTTAGTCTCTCTTAGATTGTCTCATTGGTATGGACTAGTAATGGGGCTAAGCGGTAGCATATATCACGGCAACACAATGTATCTGCAGGACTGGTTTGACCCGCTAGCCACTCTAACAGCACTCTCCAGCGGAAAAATAAGTTTATTTACGCATGTTCCATTTGCCTATCAGGAAATGCTAATCTTTGCAGAAAAAAACCCTTCAAAAAAATACAATCTCTCCAAAATTAGATTGATGATTTCTGGTAGCGGTCCCCTACCTCCTGACAACTGGCGTCAATTCAAAGATAAGTTTGGTGTAGAAGTGGTTGAGGCCTACGGGTCTTCAGAAGCTGGCAGAATAGCCGCAAACTCGTTAGATAACCCTAAGCCAGGATCTCCCGGGCAACTCTTGCCAGGAGTTAGGGCAAAGCTTTCAACCGACCATGAATTACTAATCAAATCAGCTGGCGTTTTCCCAGGGTACTATCATAATTCGACCGCTACACGTGCTGGTTTTACAGACGATGGATGGTGGCGCACTGGGGATATAGCAACACTAGACGGCAAGCAGGTATTCTTGAAAGGCAGACTTCAAGAAAAAATTAGAAAGTTTGGCTATACCATATCGCCGCGAGACGTTGAGTGGGCACTGCTTAAGCATCCAAAAATACAAGAAGTCTACGTAATGGGGCACCCTGACGAACGTAATTTGAACGACACTTTGGTGTATTTTATTGTCGGCAATATTACAGATGAAGAGCTCAATGAATATAGCAAAAGTAATTTATTATTCGCCTGGAGGGCTGATAAAGTAATTAGGCTGGAGAGTTTGCCAAGAACAGCTACGGGCAAACCAAGTATCCTTAAATTAAAAGAGTTGATAACAGTTTGAAGCTAAGAAACAGTGCACCACATATTTCCAGAATCGCAGCCTTTGACATTCTAAGGGGTCTGATGTTGGCTATTATGCTGATTGACCATATTGAACTTTACCCGAGTGTCTTCGACTATTTCACCGGCCGTGGACGACTATTTGTGTCAGCAGCGGAAGGTTTTTTCTTTTTGTCCGGTATTTTACTAGGGATAGTCTACCGCAGACGAATTACAAGGGGAGCTAAATACATTTTTGGAAGAATGTGGCTACGTGCAGGAGAGTTGTATGTACTAGCCGCCGTAACTACCATTGGCTATGCACTTTGGGCTACGTGGGCAGGAAACACAACTATAAAATACGGACTCCCTAACCCAGCTGACTGG
>JAYTJL010000026.1:0-10085 GCA_043731125.1 Candidatus Saccharimonadota bacterium | reverse complement strand
AATGCACCAATGCATTTAATAATTCGTTCATTCGTTCATTCATTGAACATTGTCCATTGAACATTGAACATTGCGACGAAAGGAGTCATCGGTGGAATTAACATATTATGGTGGCAACTGTTTGCGCCTCACAACAAAAAAGGCATCTATAGTGATTGATGACAATCTGCCTGCACTAGGCCTTAAGTCTGTTACCAAGCCAAGTGATATTTGCTTACGCTCGTTTGCAGCTGTGCCAGAGCACCAAGCAAGTTTTAGTGCCAATATGCCGGGAGAGTACGAAGTGTCAGACGTAGCTATTCACGGAGTTGGTGCTAGGGCCCATATGGATGAGGAAGGTAAAATGTCCGCAACCATCTTCACCGTAGAGTCGGCTGATTTAAAAGTAGTTTTTTTAGGCCATATCTACCCAGAGCTTTCTGACGAACAACTAGAAGCAATCGGCATGGTAGACATATTGGTTGTACCTGTTGGCAACAGTGGTTATACCATGGACGGAATTGGTGCCCTGAAGTTGATTAAAGCCATAGAACCAACAGTAGTTATACCTACTCACTTTGCTGACAAAGCAGTTAAGTATGAAGTACCGCAAATAGAACTGGCAGAAGCTCTTAAGAACATGGCCATGGAGCCAACCGAAACAATTGACAAGTACAAAGCCAAACCAGGTGAGGCAACCGACGTTACCCAGCTGGTTGTGCTAGAACGACAGTAGTTCTGAGGGTAAACTAACCAGTACGTTGACTTAGGGCAAACTAAGGAGTAACATTCTAGTTATCCTTTTTGTGTAGATAGCCAAGTGGCAGTCCACAAAGGTGTTATTTGACAAGTAGATACTGAATTTCGAGATGGGAAACAAGCAGCTAGTTATTCTGGATGTTTATTTCCCATCTCGTGCAGACGTAGCGAGATTGGATAATTAGGACCCCCAGAACAGAGAGGAGGCTCATTGATACCTCTATCACCGTGCGTACGGGTACTTCCACCAATGGTGGTCATGTCAATCCTGGTAGACACCAGGCAGACAGCCCCCGAAGGTAGAGCCCGTTCGGCACAAACGGAGCGAAGTCCAAACGACAGGTAGCGCGCCCGCGCAAGAAACACAAGTTTTGCCGGCGGGCCTATCTGACGTGCAGTACGACAAAAAAGGAGTGCTCGGAGTGCTCATCAATTTTGCCGCACTCGACGGCTTCTGACCCTAGGGTCAATGGCGTCATCGGACACACAGAACGCAGTTCAAGACAAGGACACGCCTACTCAACCAAGAGCCGACCCATCGCGCATCCGCCAACAGGGCACTAGCCCACAAATCCGGAGTGTCGCAAAGCATCGGCTGGCCGAGAAAAAAAGACCTACAAGAGGAGAATCCGCGAGGAGTAGTTCCTCTAGTAACGTCGATCACATATCATCGGCGTGATGTTGGTCAACCCACGCTATGCGTGGGCACGTTCCGTTCTTTTCTGGTCATATCGTCCTCGAGGCGACATCGCCGGAACTTCGGAACAACCATGTGGAGTTAGTGCGGCGGCGCAATATTGAGTCAGTCGAGTGTATTCTCGACATCAGAACTCATGAGCGCCGCCCACGCTCCCTCGCTTCTCCAAGCAAAAAGTATCTACTTGTCATTCTCAATTCCGCCAGCAACGAGCAGGCGGCTTTTTTATTTGCTTATGCTTGCAAAAACAATTCAATACTTCACAATTAATTACTAATGAGAGAACACGACGGAGCACCACCAAGCACAACTGAATCATATGAAGAGGAAATACGAAGGATAAGAGGTGGTTTTAAGACAGAGGCTGTCATGAGGGCACTAGACAGTATTAAATTGGCGTCTATAGTAATGAAAAATGCCGTTGAGTTAAAAGCTACAGCCGTAGACCTTTTTAGATCTGGTGCTTATTCGCAGTCTCACGCCAGTGACTACTATTTACTAAAGGTTATTCCGGCAGAGGGGAGTGCCTACACTGTGATAAACGACGACGAGATGGAGGCATTCTCTGGTGAATGTTTTCTGGCCGACGTAGCCGTAAAAATCACCGAAAAGGGTGTTGAATTTGAAAATTCCCAAACGGGAGAGAAGTTGGTTGTTGACGGATTTGATTTCGAGGTCGGGCTCGGGGATGTTAGAGAGAGTCAACGAGCGGTTTAGACCAGGATGCCTTTTTTCTTGAGGGTACGGATAGCTTGTGTGCTGATTTTTAGTTTTATTTTTCGGCCATCAATAACTACAGTCTTGGTTTGCAAATTTGGCTTCCATACCTTTTTGGTGTGGCGCTGAGAAAAGGACACATTGTGTCCGTATTGCTTGCCTTTGCCGGTTATTTCACACTTTTGCATAATCAGCAGTAATTATATCTGTTAAACCCCTGTAGGTCAACCCTTAGGGTTTAGGCTATAATATCTTAGATGTCTGTTGATTTAATATCTATAGCAATATTGCTGGTTGTGCTGCTATTTAGCATGTCAATTCATGAAATGATGCATGCCTACACAGCGCATTGGCTGGGTGATGATACCGCGCATGACCAGGGTAGAGTAACAATCAACCCTCTCAAGCACATTGACCCATTCTTTACTGTTGCACTACCTCTTTTGTTGCTTGTTACAGGTAGTCCGTTCCTTTTTGGAGCAGCCAAACCGGTGCAGGTCAACTTTGCGCGCCTAAGGGGCGGGGAGTATGGCGGTGCGCTTGTTGGCATGATTGGCCCCCTTACCAATTTGGTTATTGCCATTATTGCAGCAGTACTATTCAACGCCATGGCACCAATCAATGGCACTACAGCCTACGAAATCTTCAGCATTACAATAATGCTAAATGTTGGTTTGGCAGTGTTTAACAGTATTCCTTGGCCACCACTGGACGGCTCACGCCTGCTATATGCCTTCGCACCACGCCCCTTGCAACAGGTGATGGAATCCATTGAGGCTATGGGTATTGCTGGGCTGATGATATTTATATTCATATTCTACAGTTTCGGTGGCACCGTTGGCGTGCTTATAACTAAAGTTGTTGACGTCATTGCGCCCAACCTAATTTTTTGATAAAAAAAGAACCCCATGCTGTTGAGGGTTCTCATATATTTACAATTAAGGGGTCGGCCTCTAACACTCCATTTACTCTGCGTTAGCAAAGGGGGTGTCCTCAGGCTCAGTCCACGGACCGAGCGAATATTAGACTCCCTAAATGATTTAATCGTTCAGAAAATTTATGTGCCATTAACCGACCTATTTAATTATATCACTAGCATTAATTTGTATCTGTTTTATATAAGGACTACTCTATAATGGAATATGAGCGTCGGGGTGTAGCTTAGTTGGCTAAAGCGTACGGCTGGGGTGAAATCCGCCAGTGGCGGACTGCAAGGAAATCTTCTCTTGAAAACTTGTTTTCAAAGATGAAGTTTCGGGGTCGCCGAAGGTGACCGTGAGGGCCTCATGACCCACAAAGAAGTGGTATTATAAACTTGATTGATTATCGGGGTGTAGCGCAGCTGGTAGCGCGTACGGCTGGGGGCCGTGAGGTCGCAGGTTCAAGTCCTGTCACCCCGACCATTAAAATAGCAAAGAGCAGGCGGCAAATGGGCAAACAAATCGTTACACTGATTGGTACATTCAGAAAAGACAGCACCGGATTATCCAAGATTTTTGATGTTTTAAAAAAGAACCACCAGCTAATCTCTCCTAAAAGCATAAGTTTTATTGATAAAACTGCTGACTTTGTTAAAGCTCGGCACGAAGCAAATGATGATGTTAATGCCATCGAAGAGAGGGTATTATCCAGCATTCTCAAGTCTGATTTTGTGTGGTTATTCTGCCCAAGTGGTTATGTGGGCTTGAGTACTGCATTTGAAATTGGTTTTGCGCACTCCGCGGGCGTGCCTATATTCACTGACCATATGCCGCAAGATGAGATGATGCAAACCATGATTACCAAGGTTGTTAAAAGCCCGGCATCTGTCCCACTGGGGCATAACAAGCCTGGGCGGGGAATCTGCGGGCTTCAGAGCTATTATGAAAAAGTTTCAAAAAGACGGGGGTGGGATAAAGAAAGTGCTAGAGATACGCTACTTTTATTAACTGAAGAGGTTGGCGAGCTAGCGCGCGTAATTAGAAAAACGAAAGGACTAAAAAGACACAAAAGCTACCAAGGCATAAGTCTTGAAGATGAACTGGCCGATATCCAGCTTTACCTTGTGCACCTTGCTAATATTACGGGAGTTGAGCTTGGCAGCGCGGTAAATAATAAGGAAAAGAAGAACCAGAAACGCTATTGTCGGTTACAATAGTTCAAGATGAAAACACTAAAATTTAACCACGAACTAGCAAATCTCATCCTTGCGGGTGATAAAACCTCCACCTGGCGACTATATGACGACAAAGACTTGTCAGTAGATGATGACATTAAGGTGGTAGATAAGGTTAACCCAGACCAGCCCGAGACGTGGGCCGTAATTGGGCAAGCGGTAATAACTGAAGTGGTAGAAAAAAAACTTAGAGCAGTGACCACTGATGATATGAATGGGCACGAACCGTTTACTAACCAGCAGCAAATGCTAGATGTTTATCGTACTTATTATGGTCAACGCGTTAGTCTTGAAACGCCAGTAAAGATAGTCCGGTTTACCTTTACCCCCAACACAGACGGCGACAAACCGACTGCCGGCATGCTTTTAGAGGAAGCCAAAATCTACACAGACGGTGGTAGTCGAGGCAACCCAGGCAGTAGTGCCTGCGCATTCGTCATCTGTAAAATGGACGATACTGTTGTAGAAAAGTCTGGTGAATACTTAGGAATGGCTACAAACAACCAGGCCGAATACTTTGGTTTTTTGAAAGGGCTAGAACGGGCGCGCGAACTTGGAATAAACAAGATAACTCTGTTTTCTGACAGCCAGCTAGTTGTTAGTCAGTTGAACGGGGCATACAAAGTTAAAAACCAAGAATTACTGCCTATTTACCAAGACACCAAGCTGGTGGCTGATAGTTTTGAGAAAATTAGCTTTGTACATGTCCCGCGTGAGCTTAACAAGACTGCTGATGCGGAAGTTAACCGTATTTTAGACGACCAAGAACGCACTCAACGCAAAAAACATCACTATTAGGGTGGTTTTGCCAGTCTGTTTTAGATTCTAGTCTCCAGCTGGGGGACTACAGGGGGCTCTAGTGCCTCCGGTTTTATAGCTCTTCTGGCTTGTAGCGCAGCAATAGTACCATCTACAATTGCGGATATGTCGCTGACACCAATTTCTATAATTTGCTCAGGTTCTCGATAAAGACCACCTGGGGCGAAGTATCTATCTTCGTAGATTCGTACAGATTCATCTCTAGCCAATTCTACTCGACTTTTCTTGGGAATAGGCACGCTTTCATTAGTACTCATATCCTTAATTGTGGCAAAAAAAGTTATCTTTGCAAGCATAACTGGGTTGCTATCAGAGGTAGGAAGTGGTATAATTTATCCTAGCCTAGATTATTGGCTGATTGCGTGCGAATCGAAAGATGAGCACGAGGAAAGTCCGGGCAGTACATGGTATGGACAGTTGCTAACGGCAACCGGGGGCGACCCTAGGGAAAGTGCCACAGAAACTTATACAGCCTAAAGTCCCTAAAGGACTCGGTAATGGTGAAAAGAGTGAGCCCAGCTCGTCTGGGATAATGATTTATAGCGCCCTGGAAAGGTGCGCGTTAAATCAAAAGGTAAGAGCTCACAGCGACCATGGGTGACCATGGGAGAGGGTAAACCCTGTCTACTGCAAGGAGACGGCTACAAGGACGACCAGTCACGCTGTCGATTGATCCGCTCGATCCCGATGGCGACATCGGGACTAGATAGATAATCAGCATCCCGATTTATTGGGATACAGAACCCGGCTTACAGATAATCTGGCTGACAAAAAACCGCTCCAAAAGGGCGGTTTTTTGCTTGGGCTAACAGGGAAACAACAGATTGACAAAATTAAACAAAAGTAGTATAATGTTGACACTTTCTCCGCTACATGCGGATCGAGAGTACTTTTAAAGTTGAAGCCTAACTTTGCCGAGAGCAATTTGTAGATACAACTTGTCTACAGCTTGCTCTCGGTAAGTAGTGGGAGCACACCCAACTCCGATTATGAGGAGGTAGCATGTTTCGTCATTTTCTATTAGTCATTGAGGAGCCGGTTCTTGCAGGCGCACTGAGTGACTATGACCCATTGCGAGACTTACTCTTGAGTAAGTCCATGTACATGACTTGGCGGCGTCTCGATCAGCTTCTGCCTGAAAAGGCATACATCTATGGCGCCGTGAGCTCGCTCAAACCACATGATGGCTCGAATCAGGTTATCCGATTCGATGTGCGCCGAACTTTTCCAGGCGTCAAAGAGTGGGTTGCAAGTCAGGGGCAAGGAAAACGCAATCAGCTGGGCATGTACGCACACTCCAAGCATCACAGAGTCTTCTCGGCACCCAGTAGTTGGGAGGAAATGGAGGCTAAGCTGGCTGTCGTTAACCAGATTTTCTGGCCTTTCAGTTCGACTTATGCGCCAAAGGTATTTCACGGGCCAGAACAGACCGAACTACTGTTGAAATACCATGTCGGAGGCGGTCTCGGCGGTGCCTACGTACCTGAATGGATGTTACCGGACGTGGACGCATGGGGCGAGATTCGCCGCTTGGTAGTAGACAGGATTCTCTGAAACCAACTAACTCCGGCCTAATGGCCCGAAAGGAGAAAAATGGCAGATGGAGGAAGCGGAGGTAGCACAGGTGACGGGCAAGCCGACACAATCGAAGTGACCGTTGCATGCGGTGACTGTCGGTCAACCGGCTTGTACCGTGGGATGGCTGAGCCCAAAGGCGTGGCAGTTATCTGTCTCACCTGTGGCGGTACCGGCGGAAGAGTGCTGGCACTCAAACCATTCACGGGTAGAAGTATCCGCGAGGACGTAACAACAGTCCATCGTTCGAGGGGCAGGTCCATCGTCTTCGGCGTCGGACCTGACCAGAGCACGGCACCGATGTCCTATCAGGAGTTCCTGAACAGAGTGCCTGCTGTACCACAGAAGGGATAACGGCTTCAACAACGGGGGCGCGCTAACAAAGGCGCCCCCACTCAAACACTCTTAGACCCAGGATGGGTCTTTTTTATATCAAAAACTCCTCATAACGAGGAGCTTTTATCTACCAACTACTATCTACTAACTACTTTAGCTTAGCGGCGTCAACCACAGCCTTGAAGGCTGCAGGTTCATTAACCGCTAGCTCTGATAATATTTTGCGGTCTAGGACAATTCCGGACTTCTTAAGCCCGTTAATTAATAGACTGTAAGATGTGCCGTTTAAGCGAGCGGCTGCATTTATACGAGCATTCCACAACTGGCGGAAGGTGCGCTTGCGGTTACGGCGGTCGCGGTAGGCAAACTGTAGGGCACGAGTTGTAGCTTGCTTGCTTCTTTTAATGCTACTGCGGTTACCTTGGGTATAGCCCTTGGCTGCCTTGCGAATTTTCTGATGCTTTTTATGGGCAGCAACGCCTCTCTTAACTCTCATTACGCGCTCCTTTCAGGAGCTAAGTATACAGCTGACAGCTGACAGCTGACAGTTTTCTTAACTGCATACTGCATACTGTCTACTGTTAGCTTGAGTGACTTGTTCACGATTTAGACTCCGAGTTTACTCTTTATGTTCTTAGCTTGAGCGCCAGACAATTCTTCTGTACCAGCAAAACGGCGCTTCCTTGAAGCGCTCTTCTTCTGTAAGTTGTGGCCAACGGTGGCGTGACGTCTAACAACCTTACCAGTCTTGGTAAGTTTAAACCGTTTCTTCGTTCCGCTGTGTGTCTTTAGCTTTGGCACTTGATGATTTCCTTATAACAAAACTTAACTGACGACCGGCAAAAATTGGCTGTTGGTCCACGGCAATAGTCTCGCCAAAACCTTCTATGACTTTTTCTGCCATTTTAAAGCACAACTCCTTGTGGGCTAATTCTCGTCCCCTATAGATTATCGTAATTTTCACTTTATGTCCAGCGTCCAAGAACTCATTAACTTTGCGCATCTTCACACCTAAGTCGTGTTCGCCAATTTTTAGGCCAAGTCGCATTTGCTTTAAATCTGGGCTTTTGGAACTTTTTCTGCTTTTTTGTAGCTGTTTTGTGCGCTGGTAATTATATTTACCCCAGTCTACAATTTTCGCAACTGGCGGGTTGGTGTCGGGAGATACTTCAATAAGGTCTAGTCCGTCTTCTTTTGCGAGCGCTAGTGCTTCGGCGCGAGAAATAACACCAAGTTGGCGTCCGTCGCTGGCGATGACACGCAAAGATGAGGCCCTGATGGCCTCGTTACGTCTTGGTTCCTTAGATATTTCCTAACTCCATGTCTTCTAAACCCAATCTTAACAGATAGGTTTAGAATGTTCAATGCTCAAGTTTCAAGTGTCAATCAATGTAGCAATGACTAAACCATTCAATGGATTAATCACATTGAGCATTCATTGAACATTGATCTAGCTGAACATTGAGCATTATGGCGCAGTTTGCTGCGCACGGTATTGCAGGGCTTCTGCAATATGAGGGGGATTTATATCTTTGGATTCGGCCAAGTCAGCAATTGTGCGGGCGACTTTTACGGTGCGCACGTATGAGCGGGCAGAGATGTTCAGTTTTCCAGCAGCGATGTCCAAGAAGTCCTTTGCTTCATCTGTTAGAGAGGCTAATTCTCGTACTTGGCGATTATTCATGGCACTATTAAATTTGGTTGCACCAAACCTTTCTCTTTGCAACCCATAAGCCCTGGCAACTCTGTTGCGTATTTCTGGGGTCTGAGCTTTTGGAATATCTTTCCCCAGAAGTTTTTTATGATCAACATCATGAACGGGCAAGTGGAGGTCTATTCTGTCGAGTATTGGTCCGGACATTCTTTTGCGGTATTTGGCTATTGCAGCCAGACTACAACTGCAACTTTTTGATGTACCGTAGTAGCCGCAGGGGCAGGGGTTTTGGGTCGCTACCAGTATAAATTCGGCTGGAAACTGGGCACTGTCTTTGACTCTAGCAATGGTGATTTTGCCATCTTCAAGTGGTTGTCGAAGCGCTTCTAGGCTAGAGTGGCTAAACTCAGGTATTTCGTCTAGAAAGAGAACGCCTCGGTGAGCCAATGATGCTTCACCCGGTTTGGGGTTGGTTCCACCGCCCACCAAAGCAGTAGTGCTGGCTGTGTGGTGAGGGCTTCTAAAAGGGCGGCTGGAGATAATCTCAGCCGTTTCGCTACTACCTAGGCTGTGCAAGTGTGTAACTTCTAGCACCTCTTCGTGACTTAGTGGCGGCAGAATGCCGCTCATTGCCCGGGCCAACATAGTCTTGCCGGTGCCGGGTGGGCCATGTAGCAAGATGTTGTGGTGGCCTGCAGCAGCTATTTCAAGGGCTCGCTTAGCAATTGGCTGGCCAGCAATTTCGGCAAAATCTACATCCGGGGCTACATCCTTGGCTGTATTCAGCTGGCCTTCGTGCGTTGCAACAGTCTTGATTGGCACCGTGCCAGAAAGGTCTAAAAAGACGTCGCGGAGGTTGTTTGCTGGTTTGAGGCTGATGTGCGGTAGCAACATGGCTTGGTCTAAGTTGGAGCGTGGGATGTAAAAGGTGCGATCTTTGAGAACTGGACTGTTAATGATGCGTCCAATCAGTCCACGCACTGGATTGAGGCTACCGTCTAGCGATAGTTCACCCAGGAAAACTGATCGTTTTATCCTGGATTTGTCTATTTGACTGCTACCGGCGAGGATGCTGACTGCCATAGCCAGGTCTAGGCTGGTGGAGTCTTTAGGGATGTCGGCGGGCGAGAGGTTGATGGTGACGCGCTTTTTAGGGAAGGCGATGTCGGAATTGGCAAAGCTAGCTCGCAGGCGTTCTTTGGCTTCGTCGACAGCTTTTGAGGCAAATCCGATAATAATAATCGATGGCAACCCTTTGGTGATATGACACTGCACGTCAATAGTCGCGGCTGATGTACCGGAACGTTGGATAATGCTGACTACATGGTGGGCCATCTATACTACCTCTTGATAGGCATTATTTCACTAAGTAGGCAAAAGGTTAATTGCTAGAG
>JAYTJL010000025.1:0-5363 GCA_043731125.1 Candidatus Saccharimonadota bacterium | reverse complement strand
ACCAGTGCAAAAATTAAAACTGCTCGCACATTCCACAACAGTTCTGCTACTACATCCGCACCAATGTGTCTAGTGTGCACCTGCTAGGGCTGTACCGCCAAGACTCTTGCCTTGTTTGCGCCACTTCTCTGCTTTGCCCCACAGCCAGGCCTGACCAACATCTATCGCACCAAGAGCTAGCAGAATTTCGCTATTAAAGACTACCCCTGCACTTAATAAAACAGCTGCGCTAACTTTGTTAAATTTCTTTAGAAAATTAAAAATCCGGCCCTTTCGGCCTTCACCACCACCAGACATTTCTGCATTTGCCATAATACTACTATTATACCATTGATATGCTGGTTAAGTGCGGCCGCCTAGCTAATTTCTGGTGTTGTTTCAGCAGTAAGTGGTATTTCCCGGTGATAGACACAAACGCAGTCCCCTGCACTCCAAACATAAATATTCCCGTCATCATCTCGCTCTAGTGCAACGGTCGAAACATGCACATCAGATAGTGCTATTCCGGCAGTAGCTTTTCTAACAGACTCAAATGCTCCCTGGACATCCCATTCGCCAGACGGAGAACGCAAGGGGTATGGACTGGCAGCAAGTCGAAAATCTAACGGTATAGCATCAATAGCCGTCTGGACGGATTCTTCGCTAATTCCCCTATAAAGTGTCTGTTCTGCGCGTGTGGCCACTAAAAACATATTTTAGCACGTAGCGCTTGTGTCTTAAAAGCACACTTTATTTTACCTCTCTCATCTGTTAAAATAACCTCTGTTCTACTCCACGTACGGACCGGTGGAGCAGCGGAGTGCTCGTCTCCCTGTCACGGAGAAGGTCGCGGGTTCAAATCCCGTCCGGTCCGCCAAGACTGATTTCGGTTGCTGACATGCAACATATTGAGTGGCTCTCTAGGTGTTAGAGCCACTTTTTTATTACTCAAAGTCCAGTTCAAACCTAAATGCTTCATAAGTTCACGTTGTTCATCGTCATGTGCCTCATCAAAGACTTCGCCAAGGTTTACGACACCTGAAAATGTTTCCTTTGCTAGTTCTAGCCAGCGTTCGGCGTCTTGGTTAGAAGCTTCAAGCAGTTGGTTGGTTCTAGCCAAGACTGCTTCATGTTGCTTGCTACGGCTTTTGTAGCGTTCATCGCTTATAATACCAGCCTCTAGCTTTGCATCAAGAACATCTAGGGATTTTTTGGCATCACGGTAGTCCTTTTGCCAGATTTCTTTGTAGCGGTTTTGGTTCTTGATGTAGCTTTCAAAATGTTCATCAAGCATCTGAAAGCACTTAGCACTCTCTTTTTCATCTATCTCATAGTCAGACATTTCAATTTTTATAGCCTTCCTTAATTCTTTAGCTGAAATCTGAGGCTCAAGACATTTGGTTGCTTTGCTTTTCTTGGTGCAGGTGTAGAACTCATAGTAGGCTTTTGTGCCGTTTGATAACGTCTTTGGCTTTGTATAGGCTGTTACGTTAAACCGGCAAGTCCCACAAAGTAACACGCCCTTATAGGGATAAAATCGCCCTGCTGTAGTATGCGGTATAGTTCTCTTGCGTACCCAGCCCATAGCTAACCGTACTTTGTTATAGAGCTCAACGCTAATTAGCGGCTCATAAGTACCTTGATGATACTCAGGGCTACCGTAGCTAAATACGCCGGTATAAGCTCGGTTCTTTAAGATACCAACAACAGTTTGTTTCGCTAAAGGGAGACCTTTTTTAGATCGCAAACCGAGTTTTTCTGCTTCAAGCCATACGTCATGGAGTGTGTAACGTCCAGTCGCCGCTAGATTAAACAACTGGATGATTTTTGGGGCAGTCTCTTGGTGTAGCACTATATTACGATGGCCCGGGCTTACTATGGCATTATAGTAACCCAGAGGTGCAGGACCGGGATACTCACCATGATTTCGTTTTTGCTCAAAACTCTCTTTTACCTGAGTGCTGAGGTCATCATTATTCTTTTTGGCTATGGCAAACTCTATCGCCAAAATCATCTTATCGTCAGACTTGTTTGTGTATGTCCTGCCCGGTGTATGAATTGCTAGTAGCTTACCAGTATCTAGGGCATAAATAAGGCGGCCACCATCAATTGGATTACGACTCAGCCTACTGGGCAACCATACGGCTATATAGCGGACTTCTCCGGCCTCAACCCGTTCCATCATGTCATTAAAGATTGGCCGTCCTGGATGCTTTGCACTTCGCTCCTCCGGTGGCAGATATATGCCCGAGAAGCTATTTTGTTCAATGACACGCCTAACTTGTTGGTCTTGCTTCTCAATAGAGTAGGCTTGTCTATCCTCCCGATCTTGTGAGCGTCTAAGATATACAAAGCACTTAGACTTGGGTGGGTCAGACTTCATCAGTTATCCTCCGTTGAGTAGTGCCTTCCAGACGGCTATCAACGGAGGGTAACTGTGCTGGAAGGCTGTTATCTAACATGTCTTTACTATAACCTTTGCCATCGTTCCACTCCAAAGACCGGCCGTATTTCGCCCGGTATCTAATATCAACGATTAGAGCTAAGAAATTAAATAGTACAAGTTCATCGGTGCTAAGAGTGTCAATTTGACCCATAGGGGAAGGCTTCCTTTGGGCCAAAAAAAATCGGCCCAAGCGTGATTTCTAGTGACGCTAGTACCGATTAAGGCAATTGTGGTTTTTTAGTTTGTACATCTATTTTAGCATAAAAAGTTTACGTAATTTTATGCACGCCGATAACCATTAACAGTTTAGAAACAGCCGAGACTTTGCCAAGAGGTTAAAAACTATTTAGGAGGCCACTTTATGATAAACAACGTAAAAAAGCTTACTTATAATGTATAATCACAGGTGTCAACACTGACATCTATAATTTAGTTGTGCCTAACCCGTCACTTCAGTGATGGTATGGCTCTGTAAATCCGTCTAGAGTATCAAGCTCGTCGTTTGAGGACTCTAGACGGTCACCAGCTGAAAGGTTGGTGGGTTGCCGAAAGGCTGCCACTCGGCGGCGAGCTTAATGCTTTCTGCCAGAAAAACCGTCTAGAGTTATGAAAAGACTAATCCAATCAGTTAAGTTTCGTAAAGAACCTGGCGAAACTACTTTACGCAAATGGTTCAAGACAAATCCCGTGCGATTGCTCTGGCTTCTGTTGCTGCCTTTTTTTCTCATATGGTTTGCTTGGACTAAGTCCAAATGGAACAAGAATGTTAAGCTAGTCATCACCGCATTGTCTGTCATTATCGTAGTTGTTGCTCTTGCTACGAACGGTACTAAACCTCAACCAGCCAGTTCTGTACCAGCAACCCAGCAACAAACCACTGAAACCAAAGCAACTACTAACCCTACCCAGCTATACAAGGTGGTGGCCGTTATAGACGGTGACACTATTGATATTGACCTAAACGGCAAGACCGAACGCTTGAGGCTTATGGGCATAGATACACCTGAAACCAAAGACCCTCGCAAGCCAGTGCAATGTTTTGGTGCAGAAGCTTCTGAGCATGCCCATAAGCTACTTGATGGTAAAAAGGTACGATTGGAGGCCGAAGCATCACAGGGAGAACGTGATAAGTATGACCGCTTACTCCGTTATGTCTATCTGGAAGACGGCACTAGCTATAACAAACAAATTATTCTTGACGGTTATGCACATGAATATACCTACAACATACCCTATAAGTATCAAGCAGAGTATAAACAAGCTCAAAAAGACGCTGAAATCGCTCAAAGAGGTTTGTGGTCACCCTCTACTTGTAGCGGTGATACTCAGCAAGCGGCCAAACAAATCACTCCTGCCCAGCCCATAGTGACTCCAGTTCCCTCTCAATCCGATAGCACATATTATGCAAACTGCACGGAGGCCAGGGAGGCTGGCGTTGCCCCGTTGCATACGGAAGATGCTGGCTACAGGTTAGCACTAGACCGAGATGGTGATGGGATTGCGTGTGAGTAAAGTAAAGGAGGTTTTATGAACAATAAACTAAAGACGGCTCTAATTGCCGGTGGAGTGATAGCGTCCGGTATTGGGGGTGCGGCATGGCTGGCTACAAACGACAATAAGCCACCAGTTAATACTGGTCCTGCATCTACTGCACAAATTGGGCCAGACAACATTGATAAGGATTGCTCCGATTTTGGTAGCCATCAAGAAGCTCAAGACTACTTTGAGTCACAGGGAGGTAGTCAAAGTAACAATGTTGATAGATTAGACCGAGATGGTGATGGCTTAGCTTGCGAGGCCAACTAGGCTACCTGTGTGAAAAAGAGTTAGGATTAGGGTATGGATATTGATATTTCAAAAATAAACGTACGTTTTGGTAATGGAAACGAACTAGAAGACAAGTACTTTAGCGGTCTACTTGGGAAGGCATATAGGCGTGAGGTTGCTTGCCATAATGCCACTATTCCGATGGTTAATATCATACCCTTTTCCGATTATACCCCTGAAAGAAATGACAAATATCGGGACCGCTTCAACAAAAAGTACAGGGCAAATAGACCCCCTGCATTGTACGTGTACGAAAAGAGTGGGCATTTCGTAATGAGTGATGATTACAATGCCTATTTTATGTACAAAGAGGTTAAAGCTACCTTAGCTATTTGTGTTGTGGTCGGTCCACACACCATAACTGAGGGTGTGGAGTACGGTCCGGCATTTCATCTAAAATTGCCGACATTTAAGGTAGTTTAGTCCACCAACGTCGTTCAACCTGTTTGTACGAAACTAGCTAACTCCCTCCAGCCTCCTTTGTATAGCAAGCCGTTGTTGTTTGGTAGGATAAGAAAGCTTGTGACAACTTCTGCAAAGAAAGATAAATTGTCCGTCTGGCATATATAAGTTCTTAATCCGCCTGTCACACAAGGTGCATATAAAATAAAATAGGAAGCCTCTACCTAGGTTAGAGGGTACTAAGCCCCATCTTTGCCAAGCCTGACGATCACTCTGTATGTTTAGAAGTGAGCTATAACGAGTGTCCGGATAGTTCAATTTATTTAGAACCCACATAGCCTCTGTGTAGGTTCTAACCCTAAAATCCTTTAGGATAACTTGCTCCGGTAACAATACTCCTGACTGCTTAACTTCTTTAAGAAAACCACACACTGTATCAGTGGAGTTTATCTTGGCACACCTATCCACCCTACGGTAACGGTAGTGATTGGAGTGATACGGTGCAAATATGTTGGTGGCTGGATTCATAATCTCTAATAATCCCTAGTTGTTAGAGCTAAAATATTGTTATCTGTAGGATAATTAGTAAAATAGTTCCAGACTTGTTCAGTTAAGGACCGCCAACAAATAAGTCCAACCTCCAGGTTGGGCTTTTTTGTTAGGTTAGGCTTCGGATGGTGCTGGTGGTTTTTTACTATCGCCGGCAGCT
>JAYTJL010000024.1:0-16868 GCA_043731125.1 Candidatus Saccharimonadota bacterium | reverse complement strand
TATTAGCCGGGTTGAAGGCCGAGTTGTACGAGTAGAACTTGGTAAGGCTCAAGGTTTGATGCCAATGAGCGAGCAAATTCAGGGTGAACGTTACTATCCTGGTCAACGACTCAAGTTTTTCTTGAAAGATGTAGAAAAGAACTTCCGTGGTGCACAGCTAATCGTTAGTCGCGGTTGCAAAGAATTTATTGAGCAGCTTTTTGGCGCCGAAGTACCAGAAATGGAAAACAACGCGGTTGAAATTAAGGAAATCGCTCGCGAAGCGGGTGTGCGTAGCAAAATTGCCGTATCCAGTAACACCCAAGGCGTAGACCCTGTCGGTACATTCGTTGGTGGTCACGGTACCCGCATCAACACAGTTCGCGACGAAATTGGCAGTCAAGAAATGATTGACATTGTTGTTTGGGACGAAGAACCCAGTGTTTTTATTGCCAACTCAATGAAACCAGCTAATGTTGAAAAAGTAGTTATTGGCAAGGACAGCCGCGCAACTGTTGTTGTGGCTGAAGACCAGTTGAGTATTGCTATTGGCCGTGGTGGGCAAAACGTTCGCTTGGCTGGAAAATTAACTGGCTACGAACTAGATGTAGAAGCCGACAAATTGACTGTTAAAGACAAAGACGACGAGCTGGCTAGTGAGACTGTACCAGCTGAAACCACCCAAGCTGAATCAAAGCCAGTTGTTCAAAAATTAAAAAAGAAAACTGAATTAGAAGACAGCTTGCTAAAAGCTATTGAAGAGCACGGCACAGATGAAAATACAGAGGCTGAAGCGGGCTCAGAGCCCACTGAAAAACCAGCTGAGTAAAGAGCCGTTGTAACAGAATTGGCACTCGGACTTGACGAGTGCCAATTTATGATACAATGGTTGTATGATTCCAAATTCACCAGAATTTCAGGACTTTCTAAATCACCTAACTAACAATGCGTTAGCTAGCCTGAAACATGCCGAGGCCATTGCCAAAGCTTCTGGTAGCGCCTATATAGGTACTGAGCATCTACTGCTTGGAGTTATGGCCCAAAACGAGTCAATGGGATACAAAATTTTAGAAGGCGCTGGAGTTACGCTAGACCGTGCCCGCCTTGCCCTAAATTTAACACCCAAAACGTTGGTAATTAATATGGGTGGCAAAGGCCTGTCAGAAACAGCAAAACTAACACTGAAAATGGCTTGGGAAATTGCCCAAGACTTCAACCAAGATTTTTGTGGTACCGAGCACATACTCTATAGCATCCTTTCACAAAAAAATGCCCGGGCTACTACTCTACTGCGTGATATGAGTGTTGACACAGATGGACTCAGCATAGAGGTAGAACAATTCTTAGATAGGCAACAATCAGAAAGTGGCGCAGGCAAGACATCTCGCCGTAAAAAAGGTGGTGCCAAAACTGCACTTGAGTTTTTTGGGACAGACTTAACAGAACTAGCCCGAAATAATAAATTAGACCCAGTAGTTGGCCGTGAAGCGCAGATAAAAAGAGTAATTACGATTCTAAACCGCCGTACCAAAAACAACCCAGTACTTATTGGCGAACCGGGTGTTGGTAAAACAGCAATTGTAGAGGGAATAGCTCAGCGGATAGTCGCTGAAGAAGTCCCTGACAGTCTGCTAGATAAAAGAATCATCACGCTAGACTTGGCTGGGATGATTGCTGGTACAAAGTACCGTGGGGAATTTGAAGACCGGCTTAAAAAAGTAATTTCAGAGCTAGAAAAAGACCGCAGCACAATTGTCTTCATAGATGAGCTGCACTTAATTGTTGGTGCTGGTGCGGCGGAGGGCAGTATGGACGCTGGCAATATTCTCAAACCGTCTCTTGCTCGTGGCAAAATTCATATGGTTGGTGCAACAACAACTGACGAATACACCCGCTACGTAGAAAAAGACGCCGCGCTGGAGCGCCGTTTTCAGCCAGTGCAGGTGCCAGAAGCTACCAACGCCGAGACACTGTCTATACTCAAAGGACTAAAAAGTCATTATGAAGATTTTCACGGAGTCAAAGTCAGTGATGAAGTGCTAGCCGACACCACCACTTTTGCCAAACGCTATATTCGCGACCGCTATATGCCAGACAAGGCAATTGATTTGCTGGACGAAACATCTGCTCATTTGCGTGTTAATAAGGGTAAAACACCGCCCAAATTAAGAAGTTTGCAAAAAGAATTTAGACTGGTTGGTGGGCGGATAGAAGATGCTGTTGACAATGAAGACTATGAAAAAGCAGCCAAACAAAAGCAGATAGCAAGCCAAATAACAGACGAAATAAAGCAACTTGAAGCAAAGCACAAAACTGGCAAACCCATCACGGTAACATCAGAAGACGTCGCCGAAACAGTTGCCCGTATTACCGGTGTCCCAGTTAACAAAGTCATAAAGAGTGAAGCTAAGTATTTAGTTAACCTAGAAAAAAACCTGTCCCGTTATGTGATTGGTCAAAATGAGGCGGTTGAGACAGTTGCCCGGGCAGTACGACGTAGCCGGTCTGGAATTTCTTCTGAAAAACGCCCAATTGGCAGCTTTATCTTCTTAGGCCCAACAGGCGTCGGTAAGACAGAACTTGGACGAGTACTTGCCAGAGAATTTTTTGGTAACGAAGACTATTTAATTAAGATTGACATGAGTGAATTTGCCGAACACCACAACGTAGCGCGCCTAGTTGGTGCACCGGCAGGATATGTTGGTTACGATGACGGCGGTCAGCTAACAGATAAAATTCGCCGCCAGCCCTATAGCGTAGTATTGTTTGATGAGATCGAAAAGGCTCATCCGGAAGTCTTTAACATGCTGTTGCAGGTATTAGAAGACGGCAGTTTGTCAGACGCCAAGGGCCGCAAAATTGACTTTACCAATACAATTATCATTATGACTAGCAACATTGGTGCTGAAAAATTGCAAAAAGAGGCCAGTTTTGGCTTTTCTGCAGCCAAACCAAAAGAGCTGGACAATTTGGACGAACTCCACAACACCAATAAAGGTAAAATAACGGAAGAACTTAAAAAGATAATGCGCCCGGAGTTGCTTAATCGCATAGATAAAGTCGTGGTTTTTAGAGCGCTGACTAAAAAAGATGCACTAGAAATTCTAGACCTTCAATTAGAAGATTTACGGGCACGGCTGGTTAAAAAAGGGCTAGGGCTGGAAGTCAATAAAAAAGCTAAGGAGTATTTACTAGAACAAGGCTATGATGCACTCAACGGAGCCCGGCCAATGCGTCGGTTACTGCAAGAAACCCTAGAAGACCAAATTGCCGCCGGATTGCTTGATGAAAGCTACCAAAAAGGTGACATTGTAAATGTTAGCGCTGCTAAAAAAGCTAAAAAACCAGAGCTCATCTATTCTGCAGCGACTGAGTAGAGTATTTGTTAAGTGATAACTGATAAATTATTGAAAATTGTGAATTGAAAAATGTAAATTGAATCAGCATGAAATGCTGATTTTGGTTATACTTATTTAGACGTGAATTCATTGAAAAAACTTACTGGATACCTACTAGCAGTCGCATTTTTAGCAATACCTGTTGTGGCCTTTGCGCAAAGGCAAGAATTGACCGACTGGTGGCGTCTACGTGGCTACAGCGCTCCACCAGCTGTTGTGCTACTGGCCGACCAAACAACCATGACCGATTATTCCAGGCATATGTTTTATGTAAATCACCCCAAGGTAGAAGCATTAACAGCAAGTTTTAGAGCCGATTGTAGCACTTCGGAGCAAACAATTGTGCTTGGCTGCTACCACGGTAACCAGCAAGGAATATTTATATATGATGTGACAGATGAACGACTGGCTGGAGTAGAACAGGTGACAGCAGCGCACGAAATGTTGCACGCCGCATACGACAGGCTTAGCGACAAGGAAAAACAGCGAGTAGATGGCATGTTAGAGAACTTTTACAGCACAGAGTTGAGTGATGAACGCATAAAAAAGACAATTGATTCATATAAAAAGACCGAACCAACACAGCTAGTCAATGAAATGCACTCCATTTTTGGTACAGAAGTGATGGTCTTGCCGGCAGAACTGGCAAGCTACTACCAACAATACTTCAGCAACCGTAACAAAGTGGTTGAGTACGCCCAAGGTTACCAGAATGAGTTTACCAAGAGACAAAACCAGATAAATAGCTATGACACGCAACTCAAAGAACTCAAGAGTAGGATTGAGAAGTCAGAGACTTCAATAAGTCTGCAATTGGTGGACTTGCAGGCTGCCAAAGTAAAACTAGATTCTCTTCGTAGCAGTGGGCAGATTGACGAATACAACGCGGCTGTACCGGGCTTTAATTTTAAAGTTACTTCATATAACTCAGGCGTAACTAAATTGCGATCAGACATAACAACCTACAACAACCTCATAGAAACTCGTAACGCCCTTGCTAGTGAAATCAGGGAATTAGACCAAGCCCTAGACACGCGGCTGACTAAACAGGTTGCTCAGTAAGCACTGTACAATTTGGCTACAGTAAAGTTCCATACAATATAATTGACGAAGTACAAATAATACTGTAAAATAGTATTAAAGGGTAGCGGTGCTAGTGATTAGCACCTGCTGTTAGACTATGTAAATTTAATAGTTTAGTGCATATTTTTAGCACTATTCATGGAGTAATATTTCAGATGAAAAAGACTAATATTAAGAGTTACGTTTTAGCTAGTTTGCTGGTTCTTATTATACTAGGCATTACCGTGCCAACTCTAATGGCTAATGACAATAATGATGATGGATCCAAAGTACTGGGTTCTACTATTGTTGTTGGACCACAAGGATCTCAAGGGCCACAAGGGTTACAAGGTGATTTAGGACTTACAGGCCTGACAGGCGCGCAGGGTGCTAAAGGTGACACTGGCTCAACAGGGGCCAAGGGCGCAAACGGCTCAGCTGGCTTACAAGGTGCACAGGGCGAAACTGGTGAAACTGGTGCCCAAGGTATTCAAGGAGCTATAGGCGACACTGGAGCGACAGGTGCTCAAGGCGCCAAAGGCGATACTGGTGACACAGGAACAACTGGAGCACAAGGAACTAAGGGTGACACTGGCCTAACTGGTGCCCAAGGTATTCAGGGTGACACAGGCGACACTGGCGCCCAGGGAATTCAAGGTATACAGGGTATGCAGGGTGAAAAAGGGGATACTGGTGATACAGGATTGCAAGGCAATAAGGGTGACACTGGTTTGCAGGGTGCTCAAGGCTTGCAAGGTCTTCAAGGTGACAAGGGCGACACTGGCTTGCAAGGTCCACAAGGAATTCAAGGCATTGCTGGCATTCAGGGCCTAACTGGCCCACAGGGTGCCCAGGGCCTTGTTGGAGCTAAAGGCGACAAGGGCGACACAGGCGACATTGGTTTAACTGGTGCCCAAGGCATTCAGGGAATTCAAGGTGTTAAGGGAGACAAAGGTGACACTGGCCTAACTGGTGCTCAAGGCATACAAGGTGTAGCTGGCCCTAGCGGTTCAACATTAGTCAATGGAACCATTCAAACTTCTGTTGCCGGTGCAAACGGCGAAACTCAAGTAACAGCAACTGCCACATGTGCAGCTGGAAAAATGTTGCTAGGTGGTGGTGGTCTGGTTAGCACAAGTAGCGCGGGCGTCATCGATGACGTAGCACTTACTGCATCTTACCCAAGCAGCACTACTACCTGGACAGCCGTTGGAACAGTACTTAGTGACCTTGGTAACAGTAGTGGCCCAACTATGTCTGTCCGAGCCTACGCTATTTGCTCACTATAAATACAAAACCCAAAACAGTTAACAGCCCCGTACCTAGTGTGCGGGGTCTTTTAGATTACACTAGCACTAGCGTGATAACTATCACAGACAACGCTAGTGGACAAGGAGTACAGTATTAATTAGAAAGGGGGAGAGTAAAACAAGACAGTAAAAAGCCAACTAAGCGCTAGGGGAATTTATGAAACCATTTACATACAAAGCAAAGCCCAAAAAAGAGGCTAAAATTAACCAGCCAAACCATATGCAGTGGGAGATTCGGCGCGCTCCCGACCACCAGCTTATTCTTATACCAAGGCTTGATTATTCCACAAAGTTTAATTTTATGGCCGCTCGCAGGGGCCCCAGAACGTCTTTACTAGCTCGCCACAGATAGTTTTTACCCAGATATAAACTGCAATAACTCATAGACCAAAAAGCCTGGCCATACCAGGGCTTTAAGTAGAGCCACTACCACTTCGCCAAAACCGTCAGCCACGCCCACCCAATAGACGGCCGCACCTATCATTGCCACAAAGTAGGCCGAACCCATGCCACCGTTATTTGCCACGTGCTGTTTTTTAGATTTTTTATCTGCCATTGCTACTACCTCCCTGTTTATGCTTTTATTATGCGCCCAATAGTCGATATTTAGTATTCAAAGTTGCCACAAGCTGTATATTTATGAGTATTTGTGATATTTTGCACAGTGCAAGATGAGAGAATTTACCCCAAAGCTGGGAGAAGGTTGGGCAGACCAAGAAACACCAACCCAAGAAATAGTAGAAGTCGATTTAACGGCGCTTGAAAAGCATGGTATTCAACCGTTAGCCGACACAGTTGATGCACACGGTTTAATGACACAGATTGACCAAGAGCAGCAGGTGGGCTACGGTAAATTTTTTGGATTCGGCTACCACTCTATTGCCAAAGAGGGTAGAGACGAGGTAGATGTTGAAAAAACAGACACAGACGCGTACAGAGAAATTGCCGGTACACCCGGATTTTATGGGTACTTTCCGGGACAAAAAGACATGGATAGGAAGTGTACGACTATCTGCATATGGAAAGATATCGAAACTGCCAGTAACACTCTAAAAAATTCACCCATGCACGCAGTGGCTGTAGATAAAGCTCCAGAATTTTACGACGTTGGTGTGCTTGAATATGTAGACATAGACTACACTCCAGATGGCACTACAGTAAGTCACATTATGCCGCCGTTCGAATTTAACCTAAATCCGGCGTAAAAATCAGAACTCTCTGAATCAGCCGAACACCTACCACCTACCATCTACCAACTACCACCTACCAACTACCAATTACCGCTTAATCCTACTGTACAATCTGTTCTGGCAGGCTGGTATTGAAAAAAGGATGAGCAATATTGTGCTGATCCACCAAGTGGTACACTAAAAGACATATAGAACATAAGGGAGCATTTAGAAGATGGACGAACAATCAACCAGTAGCAAAAAAAGTAAAAAATCAGTTATTATGCTGATTGTTTTGGTGTTAATACTTGTCGGAGGAGCAGCCGCGTATTTTGTTAATAAAAACAATAATGACGAGCAGGCCCAACAAGCCGCCCAGGCTGCTCAAGCAGCTAAGACTAAAGAAACCGCCAATACTCTTAGTGCAGCCTCTACTTCTGGCATGCCTTTTGTGGCAACTGTTAGTACTACCACCAGCGGTGGCCAAAAGGTCAATGGAGTTATGAGTTCTGATGGCGACGGCAACGTAAGTTACGCCTACAAGGCTGATGGTAAAGACGTTAGTCTAATCTACACAGCCGATGCCTACTATCTATGCAATGGCACCGACACCTGCATTAAATATCCTTCAAGCAGTACAAGCGGATCTGGCTTTGACCCAAGTGCTTATCAGTACGATTCTAACCGTATTGCTAGCCTTAAAGATACAGCTGCATATAAAGGCCAACAAACCTGCCCAGGTGGCGGCGGAACTTGTGACGTTTGGAGTGTTAGCAGCGCTGGTGCAACCACAACCATGTACGTTAACGCTAGCACTAAGAAAATTGCCAAGGTTACTACTGCTACAGCCACATCATCTAGCGATATTACATATGAGTATAAGAATGTAACCGTTGCCGCTCCAGCCAACTCCGTTACCTTGCCTACCGGCCAGTAAATCAACTGCTGTACTATCTGTCGCAGCGGGGGTATAATATTTTTTCATGAGTGAGAAGAACATGCCTAAGTGGGATATTGTGCCTACGCTTCGAGACATTGAAGAGATTCCAATTCCAGAGGTGCCTGACGGCGAGTGGTGTGCCATGGTTAATTACATGTACGCTGGGCGGGGTTATCAGCTGCAGATGCTAGCCGACCATTATTCGGTGGCTAAAATGTCAGAGGATGGCCACAAACCTACCCAGTCATACTACTTGAGGGAGCCAAAGGATTACCAAGGAGATCCTGATGAGCATTACATTATTGGACTGTTCAACAGTATTGAAATGCGCCCAGACTGGAAGTCTGATAGTTATAGTGGTCCGCTTCACAAAGTACCCTTTGTTAGGTTAACCCATGCCGTGGACCTAGACGAGATTCGTCAATTAACGGTACCCAACCAGCACGTGCTAGTACCAGTCACTCGGATTCAAGAGTTAAGACTAGAAAAATAACTACAGTTATAAGTCACCAGTTATCAGTCATCCTTCTGAACAATCTGTTATAACACTTGTCCGCTATAGCCAAAGGCTACGGTGGAGGGGTATAATTTAGGCAAATCTGGTGGGAGGTTATCAATTATGAAACCATCTACACCAAAACCTAATAAATCAAAACCAGTAGTCTATGCTTTTATTGATAGTCAAAACTTGAACTTAGGCGTCCAGAGCGCTGGATGGCGACTAGATTTTCGTAAGTTTCGATTGTACCTAAAAAACAAATATCAAGTGCAGAAAGCCTACCTTTTTATAGGGATGATGCCCGCGAATGCCAAAATGTACGAAGCATTACAAGAAATGGGGTATATTTTAGTGTTCCGACCAGTTGTTGAAGTTAAAAAGGGTAGCAGAACAGTTGTAAAAGGAAATGTTGATGCAGAGTTGGTATTATATGCGTCCGCTATTAAATTTGCTGACTATAACAAAGCTATTATTGTATCCGGAGACGGGGACTTCTTTTGCCTAGCCGATTTCTTGCACGATAAAGAGAAGCTAGCTCATATACTTGTACCGAACAAGCAATACTCAGGGCTTCTAAGGCAATTCAATAACTACATTGTCCGTATAGATCTATTAAAGAAGAGTTTAGAGTCTAAAAAGACCGAGATCCGCGGTCGGTCGAAACCTTAGGCGACTTAGCTCGGTCATGGTGATATCAATAGTATATCAAGGCATTGATAAATCTGTCAATATATTACAGGGTAAATAAAAAGCCTCGCGCTATGTGTGGTATATAAACCACGGCCGGAGGACTTCATAAAGTATTATATGCCATACGGGACAAACTGTCAATGCATAAGCAACTAACCGCTATCTACTACCTACCAACTTCCAACTACCAGTTATAACTTATTCTCCCGCCTATGGCGGGCTGTACAAACTAACCTAGCAGGTTATACTTCTGCTTGTGACATCAAAAAGCGGAGCTAAGTTTGTAGATAAATGGTTTAGAGACAGAAGCGGCAAATTGGCGCTGTATGCACGGCCCAATTTGCCAATTATCATTTGGTTTGGTGCAACTGTTGCTGGCAAAATAGTTACCGAGGGCTCAGTCTATAGAGCACTTAGCTATACTGCGCTACTGGCAATAATTTTTTGGGCAATGCTAGAAATAATTCAAGGCGTTAATTACTTCCGCCGTACGCTAGGTGCCATGGTATTAATCCTAACCATTTATAGCCGCCTACACTAGCCCCCTGTACATTCTGTAACAACGGAGTAGAATACATCCATGAGTAAAATTTCAAAAGCTGATGCTGTTTCTTACCTTGGGATTACGTTGAAGGAATTCAACAACTATTTCAATTTGAGCAAAGAAATATCAGGTGAAAAGATTAGAGGTCGATGGTATTTTGAGAGAAGTGAATTAATAGAGTGGAAACAACTAAAAGATAGTAGAACAATAAATCTTGCAAGAAATGATTATGAGAAATGCTTTGAATTTGCAATTAGAATGGCGTACGGCGGGATGTCATTACACGGAATTCGTGGGCAGAGATCTGAAGTACAGGCAGCTGATGATGTAATTCTAGGAATTCTTGCGGAGCATGCCTTGCAACAATTTCTTAAAAGTAAATTCTCTACCATTATAAAGTTAGATGAGGATGTGCATACGACCGATATAACTCCACAG
Organism: Candidatus Saccharimonadota bacterium; assembly: GCA_043731125.1. Classification (GTDB taxonomy): domain Bacteria; phylum Patescibacteriota; class Saccharimonadia; order Saccharimonadales; family UBA10212; genus JAYTJL01. The sequence goes on along the minus strand of JAYTJL010000024.1, from coordinate 6,839 downwards.
GATATAGACTTTGTGATAGAGAACGGGGTGAGTCGTAGGCCTAAGATTGGCGTAGGTGTGAAAGCTAGTAAAATGAAGAATGCTTTTCTAGTATTGGGAGCTAACGAGGTAGAATCTTCCAGTCGCAAAAGTGACGTATACGTCTTTGTACGTGTTGGATTACCAAGCGACCATCTTTTCAGAATTTTAAGAGAGCATTCATTTTTTAAAAACGCTAAAGATCTCCTTGAGCAAGATGATCAATCAAGAAAGATAGAACCATTGGATCAAGTACCCGTTTGGATATGTGGGTTTGTCTCAGCAAACGATCTAAAAAAAGTTACAAGCATACCCGGTCAAGAATTTACTAATGGGCATAGATACGTTAAATCAGTAAGCAAATTACGTAATAGTGACAAAGACTGGGGCGAGTTCGTTAAGCAACTCTAAGATAACACAACTTCAATTTGTCTGGCTATACGCTCAAGCACTGGGACGGTTACGGAATTTCCAATCTGTTTGTATAGCTTTGAATCAGGTAAGGTCGAAGGGAGTATGTAAGTATCAGGGAAGCCTTGTATTCTTGCACACTCTCTTGGGGTTAGCTTTCTAATACCTTTTCCATCATAAATAATTGGTACATTGTGCCCACCCATCCCCATATTTGCAGTCAGAGTGGGGCATACTCCTCGCTTGTTCTTTCGAACATATTGTCTACGCCATTGGTATACTTGGCCTTTTTCATTGACGGTGTCCTTCAATTTTTCGAATAAAGGTTTCCCGTTGTAGTAATACTTATTTTCGACATTATGTTCAAGTAGATCAGTGATCTTAGTCGTAAGTGGAACCTTTTCAGGAAATTCAAAAGCTTCAGTCTTGTGATGGTCTTTAAATCCAACAATATATATTCTTTCCCTATTTTGGGGTACATTGCCATACTCCATGCTATTCATAACTTTTTCTTTTACTTTGTACTTCAACTTGCTTTCAAGGATAGTTTTAATAGTTTTGTATGTATTACCACTATCGTGTGTCATTAGGTTTTTTACGTTTTCCAACAAAAACCCTTCTGGATTCTTATCGTCAATAATTCTCGCAATATCAAAAAATAGGTTGCCTCGTCCTTTCGTATCGTTAAATCCGTGACGATACCCGGCTATTGAAAATGCCTGGCATGGAAAACCGGCTAGTAGAATGTCAAACTCCGGAAGATCTTTTGTGTTAATTTTTGTGATATCTTCAATTAATAGCTTCGACGTCTTAAAGTTTAGGTCGTAGGTTACCTTGCATGCATCTTCGAAATCATTAGCAAACACGGTTTTAAAGTCAGATTTATCAAATCCGGCCCTGATTCCACCAATCCCTGCAAACAGATCTAAAGTTCTCAAAATTTTAGTCTTTTTGTTGGTCTTAGATAGTCTCTCAGTATTGAAACCTCTTCGAACTTCCCAGACGATGCCCCTAACTTCTACCTCCTTGCGGAATATTGGAAGCAGTGTTTGGTTAGCTGGCTCAAGCCTAATCCGGTCTTTAAGTTTGTATATTTTTTTCAGGGTAGCCAGATTGTCATCAATAATAGCAACGACTGTCTGTCCATTTTCTGCAGACTGTTGCTTCTTAATAATTACTACGTCACCACTAAATATGCCGTCATCAATCATACTGTCTCCAACAACTTGGAGTGCATAAAACTCATCATTAGCTAAGGGCTTTCTCATAGTGACGGTTGCGGTCTCGTCTTCGATTGCTTCGATTGGCTGTCCAGCGGCGATACTACCGATAATTGGTACCTCTACGGTTTCTTTAGAATTGTTGGCTAATTCTAGTGCGCCATATTCACCTGATTGAGTAAGAAACCCCTTCCTTACTAACTCTTTTATATGCTGATGAACGGTGGATGTCGACTTTAGCTTTATACCAGTAGCTATATCTTGCTGAGTAGGAATATACCCGTTCTTTTCATAATATGAAGTTATATAATCAAGAACTTGCTTTTGCTTTGTGGTTATCATAAATTCATTTTAGCACCTAATAACGAAAAAACACGAACAATGCAGCAAATATTACACTATTTCTTAGAATCATAGGAGAATTCATCTTGTTGTTATCTTACGAAAAGGCATAAGCTTGACTTGTTAAGTCTTTTGAGGTTATATGATTAGTTTATGAGTGAGTGTGTATGTAGGGTTTGTGGGCATGATGAGTCTAAATGTTCGGCTGACGAGACTTATAGACGAGCTAAAGAACTTAGTGGCTTTAAAAAACAAGCCTCGGCAGCACTGCTGCAACGTGATTTAAAAATTAGCTACGCTGTAGCCATTGACGTACTAGAACGGCTAGAGGCCGAAGGCCTAATTGGCCCCGCCAACAATTCAAATCCAAGAGTTGTGAATATTTAGCATAACTCCACGTAGTGCTACTACGATTATTGCTTGTTGAGCATATAATGGTGGGATAATGAAATTTCAGGAAAAAACAGTAGTTCCCAAACCAAGGCAATATATTTTTAACATCAGCCAGGGTACTTAACACTGCGGTGGCAGGCATGTTAACTATGCGGCGTCTGCCGTGTTGGCTTCAACATCGGCGTCGGCTTCAAATTCATCTATAAGCGCGGCAGCATCCTCTGAGGTGTAACCATACTTGTTGATTAACAAGTCAAAGAAGTCTTGCCGTCTTTGCTGAGGTGTCTCTGGTATTATATATATTTCTGGCTCAAATTCTGACATATCCCGATTATACTCCCTGTAAGTAGCAAACAATAATGCATATGCCTACTGATTTTTTAGTCTAGATAGTCTGGTACTAGCGGCACGGAAAAATGAGCCTCTAAGGCGTGAACTTCTCTGCGGACTTCTCTTTGGGTTATTGCGAGGGCCAGGCAACCAAGTCCATTAATTCGGTTGATGGTAGAACCGGTTTCAAAATTCTGCCAAGCACGCTGCTGCCAGTCCGTCTCTAGCACCAATGCCATTCGGTCTTCGTAGGCTAGCACTTCGTCGCTGGCCAAGATGGGTAAGTCATATTCAAACAGCTCACCTTCGTCATAATAATCCATAGCTGCTAAATATATGGCACTCTACTGTAATGGTCAAGGGGCCCAGGTGATAGAATAGGAAGTAGGATATGAAAGTAGTTGAAAAGATATCGGTGGCCGAACTCACTGAAATGGCTGAAAAAATGTACGGTGGACTGGTTAAGGGTGTAGTTGATATTAATAAGAAAGTGCTGGTGTTGGATGCAGAAATGCATGTAGATGAGGAGCAGCTTTTGCTGGAAAATGATTCCAAACAAGAAGATTTGTGGGGGATAAATCTCTATCCTGAAAAGTTTGGCACCGATGAATTTGTAGAATTTGATTCAATGATTAATATAAGGCCAAGACAAAACAATCATAGCCGTGGAGTGGAAGACGAAAATCTTCAAGAAGAAATAATCACAATAGTGCTAGAGAAGGTAGTAAAATGAGCACCTATGCCGTTGACCGTGAAAAATGGGCAGCAATGAGTGTTTTTGACCAGTTGGGAAATATTGGTAGTGAAGTGGGGAGGTCACTGAACGCCAAGCGTAGGGGTGATGAAAAATCCGCCGAGGCAGCTGAATCACGCGCACTTGATTTATTTGATGCAACATATGAAGCCTGGCTGGTTAGCTCACCGCCAAGGATAAAAGAGCTACAACTATCAAAGCAGCAGTATCTGAATGCCTACAACAGTCCAAATTATGATAATGGCATTGAGAATTATTTTATGCAGTTTGCTATTGCAGCCCGCTTGAACCGCTAGATATACTCTACAGTCCTTGCGTCGGCCTGGCTTGGTAGGTATTAGTATTTAGTGGCGGCGGGAGTGAGTTGTAATACCGCGGGTTGCAAAACCAGCAGTTACTACAGCACTACCTATGCCAGCAGTCCAAACAGGGTGTTCTCTGACCACTGATAGTGAATCAACCGCAAACTGGCGCATGTCGGCTATAATTGCCATAACTCCTGTTTCTTTTTCTAAGGCTTCGTCCAGGCGGTGCGCTAGCCCCTCGTCTTCGAACAACTCCAATTCTTTATATTTGTCTTTCATTTTCCTAGACTCCTATATTTGTTATTGTGTGTACATTTTGAATAATACTCCCCATTTGGCGCTAAAAAAAGTGATATTTGTCACATGCCACAAACAGACTGAATCTGATAAATGATAAAAATGGTATAATTTCAATATAAATGAAAGATTTAGAATTTCAATCTGTTGTATATAAAGAAGGTAAATATTTTGTTGCCCAGTGTCTTGATATTGACGTTTCAAGCTTCGGCAAAACTGAAAAAGAAGCCCTAAGTAACCTGAAAGAAGCCCAGAATCTCTACCTGGAAAAATAGCCTAAAAATATAGGCTGTTAAGTAATTATTACCCTTTACCCTAAACCTTGTACCCTGTACGCTATTTTCATATGGTGAAGAAAAAGCTAGGTGTTAAGTATGTTTGCTCTAATTGTGGTAACTCCACTGGTGCCTGGACTGGTAAATGCGCACAGTGCGGTGAATGGAATACGCTAACTCAACAAGTTGAGGTATCTACAGCAACGGCTGGGGCTAGTGGCAAAACCCTGCAAGTTAGTGGCATAGCCCAGGCAGTTGCCAACAAAGAGGAAAGAATAAAAAGTGGCATAATTGAATTTGACGAAGTGCTAGGCGGTGGTTTTGTACCCGGCAGTGTAAATTTAATTGCCGGGCAACCAGGTATAGGTAAAAGCACGTTACTGTTACAGGTTGCGGCGGCGGTAGCTAGCAGTAAAAAAGTGTTATATGTAAGTGGTGAGGAGTCGGCTAATCAGATAGGAATGAGGGCTAAGCGTCTAGGGGTAAGTGCAGATGGTTTGCAGCTGGCTGTTTCTTCAATCGCAAATGACGTAGCCAGCACCATTGCCAGTGGCAAATTTGCGCTGGTTGTGGTGGACTCTATTCAAACCATGAGCGTTAATGAAATAGCATCGGCCGCCGGCACCGTTAGCCAAATCACCAATTCGGCACAACTACTAACTGCAGCCGCTAAGTCCACCCACACGGCTTTAGTTGTAGTTGGCCATGTGACTAAAGAAGGCAGCATTGCTGGGCCAAAAGTACTAGAACATGCAGTTGACGTGGTGTTACAGCTAGAAGGGGACCGCTACGGTGGATTTAAAATACTCAGGGCCGCTAAAAACCGCTATGGCAGTACAAACGAAACGGCAATATTTGAAATGAAGGACAAAGGACTGATGCCGGTACTCAACCCGTCTGCGGCGCTACTAGCCGAGCGCCAGCCGAGTGATGGTAGTGTAGTGCATGCCACAATGGAGGGTACTAGGCCGTTGTTGGTGGAAATTCAAGCACTGGTTAACACCACAAGCTATGGCTACCCCAAGCGTACCGCCAGTGGGATAGACCTTAACCGAGTGAATTTACTGATTGCCGTGCTAGAAAAGCGCACCAAACTAAAAATTTCTGACAAAGACATATATATAAACGTGGTTGGTGGTATACGCCTTAGTGAACCAGCAGCCGACTTGGCAGTATGTATGGCTATTGCGTCTGCAGCCAAAGGCATGATGCTAAAAAAGAATGCTGTTGTTTTTGGAGAAGTGGGCCTGAGTGGTGAAGTCCGGCATGTGCCAATGACTGAAAAGCGTATAGCCGAGGCTAAAAAATTAGGCTTTGAAGCGGCTATTGGGCCCAAGACGAGTAGTAAAAATGCTTTTCTTGCACCGGTAACAGATGTTAGATCGGCACTGAATACTTTTTTGGAGAAAGAATAAACTTAATTAGTAGTTAGTAGTTAGTAGTTAGTAGTTAGTAGTTAGTAGTTAGTAGTTAGTAGTTAGTTGGAAACTGTGGCGTTGGTGGTGACAGCGTTGCCGTCTTTGACATAGACTTGTGTATTGTTGGGGGCGGTTGCAACGGTTACGCTACAATTGCTACCACTTGAACTACAAAGCAGTAAGTTGTTAGAAACGCGGTAGACGCCGTAAGGCCCCGTACCACCAGACCAAGTAAATTTAGTATTTGGCCCATTGATTTTAGCTTGCAAAGTTAGTGGGTCGCTTACACTAATGGAGACATCGACTGCGTCGGTGGCGTCGTATAACACACTGTCTATTACTTGGGCAGAAAAACTTACCGTGCCAGCCGTAGTTGGCGTGTATGTGAACGACAGGGCGTCGTTAGTAGAAATAGTCTTTATAACTTGGCCACCAACAGAGAAGTTGACTGTTCCGCGGAAGTCAGGCCTCGTGCCTGGGTCGTCCAGTGGGTGGGTGCCTTCTGATACAGCGGCAGCAATTGTACAGCTGCCGTTACAGACATTTGGGTCCCCAGAGTTGTTGTCGGTGACAGTAATGGTAATAGACGGCGGCGTGTCTCCACAAACATGGACGTCGTCATTGCCACTTACACTATTGCCTCCGCCGCCCGTGCCGTAGTAAATATCGGCAGAAAAGTGTTCGGCTGAAGAATTTCCGCTTTGGTTTTCTTTGGCTAGGTTGGGCGTACAGCTGGTGGCCGTTTTCTTACTAACCTTATCTATTGTACTGGCCTTAGTGTTTTTGTCTTTTGCTTTGTACCAAGATGGGAAAAGTTCGGTTGATGGACTTGGTTCTTGTGACCCTATACCGACGTGAGTATTAACTACGTAGCCGGGAAGTTTTTGAATACCTTTTGGTTCGGCCCAAGCTACTGGTTTAGTGCCGAGAGCGTCCAGCGCCTGGGTCATAAAGCCGCGAGCTAGTGGTGTTGTTGAGTACTCCATGGCTCCCGTCAGGGCTTTGTTGCGGGTGTGGTAGCCTACCCAGGCCCCAACCGCATATTTGGTATTCCAAGCGGTCATAAGTCCGTCAAA
>JAYTJL010000023.1:0-3198 GCA_043731125.1 Candidatus Saccharimonadota bacterium | reverse complement strand
CTCTATATTCGACTTGCTGATAGTTCTGACCAACCCCTGTTGCACAGTTTGAAGGCAAAGCTGGATAGGTATGTTGGTGAGACCGAAGTTGTGCTGGTAATGGGTGAGGACGACACAAAACAGATTATCAAGCTGCCTCAGTCTATTGAAGTCAACGAAACAAGCTTGCGGGAGTTAGCTGGTGATTTTGGTGCCACTAACGTAGTTGTGAAGTAGTAGCTGAGGCCACCAATTGCTATAGAATAAATCCGGCTGTTTGAGTCATGAGGTATGACAATGCTCCTATAGTCAGAAGACCGACATCAACTATGGGGTGATGGAATACAAAACTCTCACCGCTGGCCAAAGCTCTTCTGAGAAAATATGCGTGCTTTGATATCCACAAAACCCCAACTGCGACAATTGCTACGCTAAACAACCCAGTAGACATAGCAGCAAGGGGGGTTGAGCCGAGTGCTACGTTTGCCCTGGTTGATCGGTACGACAGAGTTACACCCGATGTTGGTGACTCAGTTGTAGCTGGTTTTTGGTTTGCAGCATCTCTTATGACTTGCTGGGTAGGCGAGAGCGTATCGTTTTGGGCCGGCTGTTGTGCTGGGGCTGGTTGGGTTTCTGCTGCTGGGACGGTCTCTTCTGGCGGCGCACTTGCAGGCGGTGGAGTGGTTGAAGCTACAGGCGGCGGTGCACTAGCAGGCGGTGGTGCCGGAGCGGCCGCGACAGCTGGTTTGCCATAATGAGCCACAATAATTGTCATATTGCCTCCACCAGCAGCGGTATAATCAGCAATATTGGCGTAACCAAAACCAACTTCAGTGAAGACTGGATCAAGCATGTTGTCTCTGTGAGTTGGGCTAGCTAGCCACCCGTTAATGGTAGCTTGTTCGTCTGCAAATCCGGTTGCTAAATTCTCACCAAGTTTGGAGTAGGCGTAGCCTTGGGCATCATCGAATATCCATGGTGGACTGCCCTCGGGTGTGTTGTGACTCCAGTAGTTACGGGCTGCCATGTCGTTTGCTTTGGCCTGCGCCGCAGCGTTGAGCTGGGAATTTAGTGATAATGAGCCAACACCGTTTGATGCGCGGGATGAATTAGTAGAACCCAGTAGTCCACCAACACTCATGTTGGTTGAGTAGGCCAGGACTTTGCCTTGAGTCAGTTTGTTTATTGCAGTTGATGCGAATGCTCCATTTTGCGAGCCAAATGCCAGTACTAACGAAACAGCTGCAACTACTGGTAGATATGGCCAGAATACACGTTCGAATTTACGTGCAGATACACCCTTGGGGCGGTGTTTGGCACTACTTTTGTGGCTGTTGCCAGCATTTTTTATTTTTGCGGTCATGGACTACGCTTATTCTAAACTCTACCAGGGTATTTGTCTAGTGGCGGGGCGTTGTAATTTGGTATAGAGCTACCGCACCTGCAACGGATACGTTGAAAGACTCTTTGTTGCCGTGCATTGGAATTTCCAAGCAGACATCACACAATTCAATTTCTTGTTTGGGCAACCCATCAATTTCATTGCCCAGCACTAATGCCAGTTTATCGGGTGGTGAAAAGTCAGGTAGGCGAACGGATGTGGTAGATTGTTCTATGGCAGCAATTGTAAAACCCTCACTTTTGAGTTTTTTTGTAACTTCGCTCAAGTCCTCAAACACCAATATTTCTAGGGTTTTTTCGGCGCCGAGAGCTGTTTTGCTGATTTGCTTACTGATCTTAGACTTCAAATGAGGCAGCCTCGGATCGTCATGTATTTTAGGGTAGGGGGTGATACCACTAAAATAGACTGTTTTTACTCCAAAACCATCCGCACTTCTTAGAAGGCTGCCAACGTTATGACAAGAACGAATGTTATGTAGAACTAGAATGATGCTTGGCATAGTCACAAGTCTAGTGTCCAAAGGGCTGAAAGTCCATGAGCTATTTGTAAATATTTGTATTGAGGATTGATTGAAAATTGTAAATTGAAAATTGAAAATTTGACACAAACTTTTCTGCTCGGAGTGGAAGCTCTTTAGAATGCTTTGGTGTCAGTAGTTCTTAAGCTTATAATACATGTATGTCATTAGACGCCAGACAAGAAGAAGAGCTACGGACACAGCGCCGTGCCGGGGTGTTACACCTAGGCTACGTAGATACCTCAACAATAGAACACAATCTTTTTAAGTCTGTTCTGAGTGTTCCAGAACTATACGAAATGAAGGTTGTGCCACTAAGCGCGGACGAACATAACGTTCATTTCGGAATTATGACCATGACATCGCAGCAGGTCATTAATAACTTAAAAACTCGATTCTCAGATCAACGATTAGCATTCTCTATCATTTCCGAAACCGGTTATGCCGAATACATGAAGTTGTACGATCCGCCAAAGAAGATTGTCTATCAGGACATTGGGTTTTCTAGTAACGACGATGCTGAAAATATGATCACCCAGGTGAGTACCACTCTGGAGCAAGTCAGGCCAGACGACACACTGGGCTATTTAGTGCAGCAATCACACAAGCTCAAAGCCAGTGACATTCATATGGAATGTCAAAAAGACAACATTCGGATTAGATTTCGCGTGGACGGTGTGTTGCACCCGGTGGCTTATCTTTCCCATGAAAAATATCACCATTTGATGTCGGCGGTAGCTAGTGCTGCGAATGTTTCCACAGATGCGGCTGATGCTCAGGCTGGCCATATCAGTCGTACCTATAATTTAGCAACTGGGGAGCAAGTGACTGTCAACTTACGTGTTGAGACGGTCCCAACTGTTTACGGCACCGACGTAGTCATGCGTCTTTTCAACCTCAGACTAGAACTATTCAAATTAGAAAACCTCGGTCTGTCAGACAAAGAGTCAGAAACTGTAACTGAAGTCATCAAACACCCCACAGGAATGGTGCTCATTGTTGGGCCAACCGGTAGCGGTAAGACAACTACGCTGTATTCGCTGATTAATACTCTCAATACTCCAGAACGCAAAATTATTACCCTTGAAGACCCCGTAGAATACAATATGCCTGGCATTGTTCAAATACCAGTCAAGGGTGACATAAAATCAATTTCTTTTGCTGAAAAACTTCGGGCTGTTTTGCGATTAGACCCAGACATTGTGATGGTGGGAGAGATTCGTGATCAAGATACAGCCAGGACAGCTATGCAGGGGGCACTAACCGGGCACTTGGTGCTCTCTACTTTCCATGCCGACTC
>JAYTJL010000022.1:0-2858 GCA_043731125.1 Candidatus Saccharimonadota bacterium | reverse complement strand
CAATGGCTCTGTTATAGTTGCGAAGAACATTTTGGAACTCCCATAGTCTCTGGCCAATCCTGCCTGTGAACGTAACTACTAAAAATAGCGTAGCGATATCGGTGCTAAATTTCTTTGCACCAAAAACGGCTACCAAAAGCGCCAGAATTGAGATAGATGAAGTTATTATACTTGAATAGGTCTCGCGAATAGTTGTGGCTCTAAGTGATACTACCCCAAGCTCTCTTGTTCTGGCGGTTGTTCTGCTGTAGCGCGAATTTTCATGATCAGATGCCGAGAAGCTTTTGATAGCCATGACGTTGGTTAGACCATCAGCTAAGCTACCGGTTTGTTTGCTTTGTTGCTCGGCTTCTCGAGTGTTAGCTTCTCTGACAGGCTTAGAAAAATAAATAGTTCCAATAATAAAAATAATTGAAAATCCGACCAAGCAGGCAACATAAACAGGAACCCTTGGAGCCAAAATAACAACCGTTGCAGTTATGCCAACGATTAATGTATATAAATCAAAGAAAGTTGATTCTGCAAATCGCACGTAAGAACCGGTTAGTTTATTTGCTTGCGATACCAATGAACCGGCAAAGCGGTTGGAATGGAAGCTAGGGCTCATATTAATTAAATGAGCAAAGACTTTTCTGGCAATGTCTCTGTTAACATTGAGTTCTAAATGCCAAATTAGCCAGACATTTAAACGCCAACCAATAATTCCACTAGTAAGCGTAGCAACTGCAAAGAGGATGATGTATATGTTAAAACTACCCCAGAGATCGGCTGGATTGTAATCATGGTTACTGATCTTCTCAAGAACAAGCGATAAAATGTATGGTTCAGCAAAGTCCATTATGAGTACCGTTATTGGTACGCTAACTAACAATGGAACTAAAAATCTCTTGTATTGAGTAGCTTGATGCCAAAAAAGACCAATGGTTTGTCTGGTTGTAGAATCTGATTGTGCCATGAGCGCCGTCCTCCTTGAAGCGTCGCAATTTTATTACTTAAACTAAGCTTTTTATTTCGTCAGCGGACCCCGATGAATCGGGTTCGTACACGTGTATTGATATAAACTATAGCGCATTCAAAAAATAAAACAAGCTTTTTGTAAAATAATGTATAATTAACAGATATGGAGAAAATAATTCTTTATTACAAATTTGTGCCTATTGAAGATACTGAGACTGTCTTGGCTTGGCAGAAGGCACTTTGCGAAAAACTCGGACTAAAGGGCCGTATTATAATTTCTAACCATGGCATCAATGGAACGCTCGGCGGAAATTTGACTAGCTTAAAGCTATACACGCGCGCGATGAAAGCCCACTCTAAGTTTGATGGAATTACATGGAAATGGAGCGATGGCTGCGCCAATGATTTTCCCAGGCTGAGTATTAAAGTGCGTGATGAAATTGTTTCTTTTGGTGTGCCAGACGAAATAGAAGTGTCCGAGAAAGGTGTAGTTGGTGGAGGTAAACACTTGCGCCCTGAAGAGGTTAACGAACTCGTCATGCAAAAAGAAGGTGAAGTTGTTTTTATGGATGGTCGCAATGCCTATGAAGCTAAAATCGGTAAATTCAAAAATGCCGTTATCCCCAATACCCGCACTACCAAAGACTTTATTAGGGAACTTGAAAAACCTGAGATGAAGAAGTTGAAGGACAAACCAATTGTTACATATTGTACGGGTGGCATTCGTTGTGAAATCCTTACCGCGCTTATGAAAAACCGTGGGTTTTCAGAAGTCTACCAAATGGACGGAGGTATCGTTAAGTATGGTGAAGAGTATAAAGACGACGGGCTGTGGGAGGGCAAACTATACGTATTTGATAAAAGAATGAGTCTGGGCTTTTCTGATAAAGCTAGGGACATTGGAAAATGTAGTCTGTGTGGCGCAAAGACATCTAATTTTGAAAACTGTGCAGATGTTTCGTGTAACGACCTTATCTTAGCCTGTGAAAGTTGCTCCAAAGACACAACATACTGCCTTGCCCACCAGTCAGTTGTCGCATAGAACCAGCAGTAGTGATGAATAAAAAACTGCAAGAGAAACTATCTAATTTACCAACGTCACCCGGCGTGTATTTTCACAAAAACGCATCAGGCGAAATTCTGTACATTGGCAAAGCCGCCAACTTACGTAGCCGCGTACGTCAGTACTTTCACGCTAGTCGCTACCAGGACCCCAAAACAACCCAACTAGTTAGCGAAATTGTAGATGTTGACTGGACAGAGCTGGAGAGCGAAGTTGATGCGTTGTTTGTGGAGGCCGAACTGGTACGGCGCTATCTACCTCCGTACAACATACTGCTACGGGACGACAAAAGCCTGCAGTATGTGCGGATAGACATTAAATCCGACCACCCCACCGTGACTGTTGTAAGGCGACCGTTAGACGACGGGGCGGAGTACTTTGGCCCGTACTTGAATGGCTTTACGCTGAAAAAAAGCCTCCGCTATTTGCGTAGAGCATTTCCGTATTCAACTTCCAGGGTGCCCAGCCAAAAACGAGCTAGTCTGCACTACCACCTGGGGATGGACCCTGGGCTAGAAGATGGCCGGACCAGCCTGGACGACTATCGGGCAAATCTAAAGAAACTAATTCAATATCTCAAGGGTAACCGCGTTACGTTGATAACTAAAATTGAAAAAGAAATGGGTGCTGCCGCAAATGCTAAAAACTTTGAGTTAGCAGCAAAGCTACGTAACCAACTTATGGCACTGCGCTCACTCAGCAGGCAAATCCTTTTTGGCGACCACGAATTACAAGATGCTACTAAAGACCTAGCCCTAGAGCAGTTAGGCAAAATTATAGGGTATCAAAAACCGCTACACAGAATCGAAGGGTTTGATATTAGCCATCACCAAGGGAC
>JAYTJL010000021.1:0-8570 GCA_043731125.1 Candidatus Saccharimonadota bacterium | reverse complement strand
GGGGGAGCACCTGGTTCTGGTATCGTAGTTAATGTCCCTGTGATTGGGTTAATCCTGGGAGAGAGTGAGGCCTTGATACTATCTAATACAGCTTTATTTTCAGGCTCCAAATTTAGAGTGTCATAAGCTTGAACGGTAGGCAACCCTCTAGAGGATCTGCCATCTTTGGGGGATGTTGGGCTGAGATTAATTTCATTTCTAAAATTTTTTCCGCCAGAAGTATCCAAAAATCCTTTGACCGCTCTAAGTGCCCCATTGTCCAGGTCGATATTCTCATTACTAGCGGCAGCTTCAAAGTTCTGCAAAAAAGTCACCAAAGACTTTTGCGCATTAGTATCTCCTTTTTTGCTATCTTCGGATAGCCTACCAAGGATTGACTCAATTTCGACACCATGCATGCCTGCTAGTGTGCCACCTGTGGCGTCTGCTGCTGCGCCATAGCCCTGGTATAGGTGTGGCATTTTAGGCATTATAGTACCCACATTATCGTCAAAGAACTTTCGAGCTCTAACTCTCTGGGCTGGGCTAACCTTGCTACCTTCCTCAAGGCTGTCTTTGCCAAGGTTAGCTTCATAATATTCTTCCAAGTATCGCCAGTTAACTGCAGATCCGAGAATAGCAGTTTGTTTTCTGGCGGCATCTTGTTCGACTTCGCTGCGTCTACCGATATCGAACTTTCGACCTTTAGTGCCATCGTCATTAACGGCCTTCTCGTCGTAGTAGGACTCTTCTCCATCAGCAACTGCTTGAAAATACGTATCCCAATTGCCTCCGCGAGCTCTAACGTCCTGACCTTCACGAAGTACTCTAGAACGGGCAGCTTCGACATCCTTTTGATAGGTTTCTTCACCTGAATGAACATAACTGTCAACTTTTCTCTGCCTGATTCTACTGTCTCGACCTCCCAGAGTTGGGTCCCATTGTCCAGATTTTAGCTTATCAACCGGAAGCTGCCATGGCCGTCTCGCATTAAATGGTACACCGGCGGCTGTGCGCTCTTGGGAGCGTCTTGTTCTCTCGTCCTTATTCATCTTAGCCCTCCCCATAGCGAAGTCTCTTGGTTTGTCTCTATATTTCTTAGTGCCACTAACTACCGCACCACCCATAGCGCCCAGGGCAACTCCACCCCATGCAAAGGTTTTGGGCAGTATAAACAGTGGTCCAAAAAAGCCCATAAGTACAATTACAAAGCCGGCCAGACCACCAACAGCCCCTCCTATCGTGCCGAATATGCGACCAGCTGCAATCAGCGCCACAATCATAGGGTACATTATCAGAAGTTTTAAAAAATTGTCCTTAAATAGCTTCCAGTACCTATCGGTCCCGGGTAATATCCAGGCCAGCAGCGCAAGGGGCAGAAATACCACGCACATAATAATAAGTATTTGCCTTAGCACCAGCACAAACCAACCAACAATAACAGCCAGTAAAACTGGGATGGCCAAGATAATTAAGCCAATTATGCTAATCCCGCTAAATAGTACTAGGGCGACCCCACCCGCAAACAAGATTGTACCGCCAGCAGCTACCGATGTATTGCCTAGGGCTTGGCCTATATCATCTGCCTTGCCTCCTATACTGCCTTCGAATGGTGCGTACATCAATTCATTTACACCTTTGCCGAGATCGTTAGAAATACTAACGGCAAATGTGCCCAATGCCCAAGATAGTTGAATTAGAATCGCTGCGGCAATTAGCCGGGGGAGAATTCTTTTTATGTTGTAGGAGCTAAACATACTATCTCTTCCCTCCGCTTACCGCCTGGCCAATGATTGCAACTAGCATCAGTATAACCAGCAGGCTTGTGGCAATTACCCGGATATTAGACCACACTTCATAGAGCTGAGGGGTGAACAGGTTTTCTTTATTGCCACACTTAACGCCGCCATCTGTGCCGCTATTTATGGGGGTGCCATTTACTGTTACAGCTGTATCTACCTTTACACATAGCTGGTCTTGCACTTCGTCATAAAAGGCAGTTACGGCTGAGTCTATCCCTCGCAGTATTTTACAGAACAACCAACCCAAACCAAGGCGGTCACTATTTTCACAAGTTGGCGTATCATCTACAGCGGGATCAGTTGCGGTACTTACCCATGCGCACTTGGTTACTGGGGGCGCACCCGATGCAGCACACTTACATAGGAGGCTACCGCTCGTGGCGCCCCCTGGGCTGCATATACCCCCAACGGCAGGTGGTGCCTGAGCGCCACCACCAAGATTGCCCGCCAGAGTGGTGTTAATGGTGGCTTTTCCTGGGCCTGACGACGGCGTACCACACCCTGTTGATCCTCCTGAAAGTAGTGTTTGATTGTATTTAAAATTGGCAACATTTGCTATTACAGATGGTTTGTTTGGTGCATTGTCTGTAATGCTAGCTTCGGGAATATACAAGAGGAGTGCGCTACAAAGAGGTGCCCCATTACCCGTAAAAGCCCTGCCAAGCCCAGTTTTACCTTGATAAGTCAAGTTTATCGTGGTTGTACCAATTTTGACCGCTATAGTGGTTGGATTTGTGAATGCCCAGGTTGCGTGTGTGACCTGAGCTGGTGTCCAGGAGGCATCCGCTGCACTAACTTTTTGTGCCAGCAACACAGGGACTAGTATCGTAAAAGTGAAAGTTGCTATAGCTATGCCAGTAACAGATCTAAAGAATAAAGCTTTGCCCAGTGATTTTTTCGGAAGTATTGGTTGTTGTGTGTTATTTAATGGTGTTTTCATTTTTGGTCCCACATCGTATAAGTATGACTTTTGTCATTTGGTTTGACTATAGCACAAGCGTCTTCGGTCAACAACCAGTCGAGTATTAGCCATTCCCTATAGTCTTTTAGCAAATTTAGCGCCAATTTAGTACTAAATATGATATTCTAAATTTTAGATAACCATAAACATAAAAAAATGCCATACCACGTAATTGCAAAAGTGAATCCAAACAACCCAATAGTGAAAGACCTCAACCAGGCTATTACTTTTTTAAGTGCGGCGGTGGGAATTGTAGTAGTTGGGACTATTATTCTTGGTGGCATTCAATACACAATGGCCGGGGATAACCCACAGGCACTTAGTGAGGCAAAACAACGGATTACAAATGGGCTTATTGCTCTGATAGTATTTTTGTTTATGTACGCATTTTTGCAGTGGCTCGTGCCTGGTGGGGTGTTCTAGGCAATGCTAATGTTACTAACATCCGTATACAGTGCGTATCTGCCCTATGCTCCATTTGCTAGGACGTGCTCAGATAAGTCCAGTTTTTTCTTTATTCCAGTGTGGTATAAGTACCTGCCTGTTACCGAAAGTAATCAAGTTTGCAGAGTAGCTTTCAATGTCCCGGATGACTTTTTGCCTGTTGGGCTAGTTGTTGTAGAGATGCTACTGCGTCTTGGTGGGCTGGCGGCTACCGTTTCAATTATCATTGCGGGGGTTGGCTACATTACTGCTGGTGGTGATGCCCAAAAAGCAGCGTCAGCAAGAAAGCGCATTATATATAGTCTAGTTGGTCTGTCAATTGTATTTGTAGCCTCTGGGTTTGTGGCATTTATAGGCAATAGGCTAGCAACATGATTAGCATCTTTGCAGCTACATGTTCAACATTTGACAGAAGAGGTGTGCTCGATTCTTCTGGCCTACCAAAAGCCTGCGCCAATCAAAATACGCTGGAAAATATTTTTCTGTGGGGTTTTGTGGTGATTGGCGCACTGGCTGTACTGTTTTTGGTGATTGGCGGAACTAGGTATGCCTTGTCTGGCGGCGACCCAGAAAAGGTAAAAAAATCAAGAAACGAAATTCTCTACTCTATGATAGGGCTAGTTATAGCAGCATTTGGTGCAATAATTGTTAAATTTGTAATCGGCCGCCTGCCATAGCCATGAACATATACAAAGTACTAACTATTCTGGCCGCCACTTTGCTAACAACCATCTTTGTTGGTCCAACCACATTTGCCGCGTTTAGCGGCGACCCGCTGAAGGACGCTTGTAGCCAAAGAGGAGCTGCAGCTACAAACCCGGCCTGCAAACAGGCCGCGGGGCAAGGGTCTACCGACCCCATAGTTGGCAAAAACGGTATTATTACAATGGCTGTAAATATAATTTCACTTATCGCAGGGATTGGTGCCGTGGTAATGATAATTATCAGCGGGATTCGTTATACAACGTCTGGCGGGGACCCGCAAAAGGCGGCGTCTGCCAGAGCTGGCATATTCAGTGGACTGATAGGCGTTGTGGTGGTTGCACTGGCGTGGTTAATAGTTAGCTTTGTAATTAAACTTATTAGATAAGGTGATAAATCATATGAAACATTTTTTAATAGCTCTGTCGGCACTAGGCGTAATGATTGGTTTTGGTGTACATGGAGGCGGAAACATATTCGCGCAAAGTTGTAGTGGGGCGACCACCACAGAAGGTGCAATTAGCTGCGGTGTAGGCGGGACAACTGGCGTACCAGTCACAGGGACACCAGAAGTCAGGATAAATTCAACCATTACCAAGATAATAAATTATCTGTCCTTGGTTGGCGGTATCTTGGCGGTTATATTTTTGATAGTTGGTGGGTACAAATACATCACCAGCGGCGGTGACGCCAACAAAACCTCTAGTGCCAAAAGTACTATTGTCTATGCTCTGATAGGCCTTGTAGTTGTTGTACTCGCTCAAGTAGTAGTTAGATTTGTCTTGAACAGAGTCACTTAAGTTGTGGGCGTGACAAGCAGTAGCAATTCATCAGGAACAACAAATGCACCATCTGGATCTCTAGGCGTCGGTAAACCCTGTGAGCCGAATTGCGGGACGGCGGGGCGGGGCGATAAATATTATTGCCACAAGCGTATTGACTATGATATAAGACTATATATAATCTAAAGTTAGTAAATACAAAGGAAACAATAAAAATGATTCAAAAACTTAAATTCAAACTTCTCGCACTCCTCCCGGCACTAATGATAGGGCTACCGGCACTCGTGCCTGCAACTGCAGGGGCGGTTGCACCAGACCTTCAAAACGCAGTTTGCACTGGGGGTAATACACTACAGGTGCCAGCGGGTGGCGCCCCTGGTAGCGGATGTGGGGCCATCGCAACAGATGAGGGCAATTTCAATAACCTCTTAGCTCAAATTATTAACGTATTTTCAGTGATCGTAGGTGTTGTAGCTGTAATTATGATAATAGTTGGTGGCTTTAGATACATTACTAGTGGTGGAGATGCAACCAAAGTTAGTGGAGCTAAGAACACTATTCTATATGGCCTAATTGGGTTGGTAATTGTAGCTCTAGCACAGGTAATAGTAAGATTCGTTCTAAAACAAGTAACCGACGCTGCGGCTTAAAACCAAAATACAAATATGCGCTGGCTACTAACTTTTCTAGCAGCTGTTGGCATACTGACAGTAGCGTTACCAGCAACATCTAACGCACAGACTGCTGATATTCAAGGTGGACTATGTGCTGGGGCCAACTTCGACATACAAGAAGGTGCAGCTAACACTGCTGACTGTTCTAGTGATGGTGGTACTGAGAAACTAAATTCCCTAATAACTAAATTCATTAACATCTTGTCAGCTATTGTTGGAATAGTTGCGGTAATAATGATAATAGTAGGCGGGCTACGCTACATTACCAGTGGTGGCAGTGACAGCAATGTGACTGGTGCCAAAAACACTATTCTATATGCTGTAATTGGCCTAATAATTGTTGCCTTGGCGCAGATAATTGTGCGGTTTGTACTTAATAGTGTTTCGACAGTTTAACCCATAACCCATAACCCATAACCCATAACTTGTAACTTATAACCTTAGGAGCTAGCCGAGTTTCTTTACGAAACCACTTAACTGGCGACCTATTTCTTCGATATCAGAAGATAACTTGGTCTGTAGTTCAGGGTGAATGTAATCTAGCCTCACGGCTATTAATAGCATCGATTCAACTTCGGCCGCTGACCCTTTAGCAATCAGCAGAAAGTTTCTAAGTGCTTTATCGCTCCGACGAGCATAGCCTTCCGCTATGTTATTCGGGACCGATATCGCTGCGCGTTGGATCTGGTCTCTGAACCCATAATCCCTACAAGTAGAAAATGACTTGTATACATCTACAGCAAAATTACTAGCTTGCTGCCAAACAGGTAGGTCTTTAAATGACTGTGTTGCCATCCAGCAATCATACTAACAAGTAAATCCAAATAAAATTGCTTGCGCCTATTTAGTGGCTACAAGTTACTAGTTATAGGTTATCAGTTGTTAAAAAAATGAGATTCTAAAGAATTTCGATTTTTTTAACTGTGTCTTGTTTGACTTTAGCAAAACTAATTGTCAGAACACCGTCCTTCAGTACAGCTTCTATCTCTTCTTCTTTTACCGGTACCGGTAACACAAGGCTACGACTGAATTCGCCCCAGTAGCATTCTTGCAAAAAGTAGTTTTCTACTCCTTCTTCGCTACCAGCGCTCAATGTGCCTTTAATAGTAAGGGTGTTGTCTGCAATACTAACGTCTAGGTCTGACTTGTTAACACCAGCTACACGGCCCTTTACCATAAGTTGTTCTTTGGTTTCATAAACATCAACGGCTAGCTGTCCTGCTACCGGTTCTTCTTCGTCCCACTGGTCTTCTGCAGGGGCTTCGTGCGTTGGAGCGGGGGCTGAACTTTCAACCACTTCATCTTCACCTAGGAATGCGGCAGTAATATCGTCTCCCATCAATAGGTCATCGTCTTGTTGTTGGCGGCCTCCTCGAGCCATGGGTCAGTCCTCCTCTTTATCTGCTTAAGTTTAACATAATTTCAACTTCTTGCAGACTCGTTCGCTAAAGTATTTATATTTTAATTTCTTGAAAACAAGATTTCGGTACTTTTTATAAGAGTGTTTTTCTTTGAGTATTAGTATAACGGAGTACTGCACGCGCGTGCAACAATATTAGTCAAACATTTACAACAAACAACAATACTAGCCTCTAGCAATTTACATTTATCATTTACCAATTCACAATTATTTATCAGATGGCCATTTACCAAGAAAACCTTAGAGCGCTAGAACAACGAATGGTAGATTTTAGCGTATCGGTTGTTACTACTTGTGGACAATATTCAGCTAACTCAACACCCAGACCCCTGATTGACCAACTCATTAGATCAGCCACGTCTATTGGGGCGAATTATGCCGAAGCCAACAACTCAAGTTCCAGAAACGACTTTAGAAACAAAATATATATTGCCAAAAAAGAATCGGGCGAAGCAAGGTATTGGCTTCGTGTGCTTTCAGCTGTTCTGAAAACCGAAAACCTCAACCACTTACAGCAAGAGTGCCTTGAGTTAAACTTAATATTACAAAAAATTACCTCGACCCTGAAAAGTGGAGCTCCATCTGATAAATCGGCAAATGGAAAACAATTCGGAAAATAGGTAATTGGCAAATTGGTAAATCAATGATGAGGCTTCTTGAAAAATCACTCAAGTTGATCGCGCCTCATGAATGCATTCTATGTGGAAACGAGGACAGTGTCTTGTGCGAGTCCTGTGCAGACAAACATTTGCAGGTTTTTGGGGAAAGATGCGCTGGCTGTAATGCACTCAGTGTAGGTAGCAAAACATGCCCCAGCTGTCGGCACGGCGGGCTACCAGCCCATGTATGGATTAGCGTTGTTTATACCGGCGTAGCGTCTAGACTGGTGTATAAGTATAAATTTGACCACCAGCGCGAATGTTCGGTTGTAATGGCTAGTCTAATTACGGAAGGATTGAAAAATAATGTTTTTGGCACATCTGGAAATGTGCAAATCGACAATTTCCTTGTTGTGCCGGTGCCAACGGCTACCCGGCGCGTAAGAGAACGTGGTTTTGACCATTCAAAACTGCTGGCCAAGCAAGTCGTAGCTAAATTAAACCTACAATACGTTGATGTAATCGGCCGAGTTGGCCAAAAGGCACAAGTTGGCGCCAGTCGTCACACAAGAATGGCTCAGTCGCAAAATGAATACTATCTGAAGAATTCCAAACCTATAACTGGTAAGAAAATTTTACTAATTGATGATGTAGTTACCACTGGTGCTACGCTCAAGGCCTGCGCTGGGCTACTACGCCAGGGTGGCGCAATTAGCGTGAACGCCGCTGTATTTGCAAAAAAAATATAGAAGACCAGGCCAAACTCTTGGCTTGCTTCTTGCCTTCCGCCCAATTCAAAAACCCCGACTTTCATCGGGGCTCATGAATTGGCGGAGAGGGAGGGATTTGAACCCTCGCGGGGACTTGCGCCCCCCTATCGATTTAGCAAACCGACCCCTTCAGCCACTTGGGTACCTCTCCGTATTTTGGCGGAAGGGGTGGGATTCGAACCCACGAAGCTTTCGCTTGGCGGTTTTCAAGACCACTGCACTAGACCAGACTATGCGACCCTTCCTTGCTAGCTAAAATACGGGGTAAGTATAGCAAAAAACTCCTTAGGGCACCAGGTTATAAGCGTTTGGCGAACACTAGGGCATCAACCCGTTTGGCGCCAGCTTTGCGTAAAACCTGGGCGATTTCACGCAGGGTCGCGCCCGTCGTCACTACATCGTCCACCAAGAGTATATTGCGTCCTGCTACTAGCTTT